>DAOVSZ010000014.1 GCA_030627725.1 Desulfobulbaceae bacterium | reverse complement strand
GCGCAAATCCTTACCGGACGACAGAACGATACTTTTTTACTGCCGGTCCGATAAATTTGACTATTGTCGGCCTGACGGGCCGGTCGGCCTGGATTTCGGCGTTATATGTTTTTCCGATAATTTTACAGGCCTTGATAAGAGCGGCAGGTTTCAGGTGCGGCTTACCAGTCCTGCTAATTATGATTGCTGGAAGCAGGCTTCTCCTTCTGAATACACGTCAATGAAGAGGGAGTGGAGCGAAAGAATAGGAAACATTTCTTCTGAAATCATTGGGAATTATCGAGAAAACATTGTATATCATGATTTTTTCACCCCGGTAACCATAGAGAAATTCACCGGCAAGGCGAAAGGAGCAGTCTATGGGAGTCCGGTGAAGATCAAAGACGGCAGAAGTTCGTATGAAAATCTCTTCATCGCCGGAACGGACCAGGGCTATCTGGGGATAGTCGGGGCGATGCTGTCCGGCGTCACAATGGTCAATCATCACATTCTCGAAAAGATATAGTCAGATAATGGCACATAAATCTATTGAAAAAGCCCGTGAAAGGTATGATGTCGTTGTCATCGGTTCCGGTCTCGGAGGTCTTACCTCAGCAAACCGTCTGGCGAAGGCCGGCCACTCTGTTTTGATGCTCGAACATCATTCTCAACTGGGAGGCCTTGCCACCTGGTTTAAACGAAAAGGGCATATCTTTGATATCTCGCTGCACGGGTTTCCGTACGGAATGATCAAAACCTGCAGGAAGTATTGGAATCGCGCTATTATGGATTCCATTGTCCAGCTTAAAAAGATTGTCTTTGACAACCCGCAGTTTTCGCTTGTCACTACCTTTGACAGGGATGATTTTACCCATATCCTGGAATCAAAATTCAAGATTGGAAGATCGGTTATAAGCGACTTTTTTACCACTGTTGCCGGGATGAACTTTTACGATGACCGTTCGATGACGACGCGGGAACTGTTTGAGCAGTTTTTCCCAGGGCGCACGGATGTGCACCGCCTGCTTATGGAGCCGATTACCTATGCCAACGGCTCGACCCTTGATGACCCGGCCATTACCTACGGCATTGTCTTCTCCAACTTCATGAACAAGGGCGTTTTTACCTTTCAGGGCGGCACTGACAGGCTTATTGGGATGATGGAGGATGAGCTGGAGGCAAACGGGGTCACCATCTGTACAAATTCCGGGGTCGATAGAATCGTCATTGAAAAAGGTCGGGTCCGGGGAGTCATGGTCCGGGACCGGTTCATTGCAGCTTCAACAGTGGTGTCGAATGCCGGGATCACGAATACCATCTATGACCTTGCCGGAAAAGACACCTTTCCAGACGATTTTCTCGAGAGCGCCGGCAATGTTCAGGTCAATAACTCAAGCTGTCAGGTCTACATGGGGATCAAAGAGGGTGAGACGATTGATGATATCGGTGATCTTCTGTTCACCTCAAGATCAGAGACCTTTGATGTGGCCGAACTTCTGGACAGAGAGACCAGGAGCCGGACTTTTTCGATCTATTATCCCAAGACCCGGCCCCAACATCCCCGCTATACCGTGGTTGCGTCTATGAATGCCCGTTATGACGACTGGGCGCATCTGACGGAGGAAGAGTACGGAAAAGAAAAGGACGCAATGATCGAGCGCGCTCTTGATGCTCTTGAAAGGTATATCCCTGGTATCAGGGACAAGTGTGACTGGCTGGAGGGGGCAACGCCGAAAACCTTTCATCGTTATACCCTGCATACAAAAGGGACCTCTTTCGGGACAAAATTTGAAGGCCTTGATATCTCCCGCTCTATTTTCAAGGTGGTCCCGGGCCTGTTCCATGTCGGTTCTGTAGGCATTATCATGTCCGGCTGGCTGGGAGCGATTAATTACGGTGTTATCGTTGCCAATGATGTGGATGCCTATTTGAGGGCATAGATACAATGAGCCACGAAACCCACGAAAGAACACGAAAATAAGAACAACAAACCTTCAAATGGAGGTTCGTTGTCTCGAATGGAGTACATCATGTCCGGTTTTGATGGGAGGAAAGTTGTTGTTACCGGCGCTACACGTGGCATTGGCAGGGCCATTGCTCTGGCTTTTCTTGAGCGAGGGGCCACCGTAGTCGGGGTCTATGGATCAAACGATGAGGCGGCGGAAGCGTTTCGTGAGAGTACAGAGTGTCCTGATCGGCTTTTTCTCTATAAGTGCGATGTCTCGGATTATAACGCGGTGACTGAACTCTATGAAGAGATCGAAAAAAAGTTTGATACCATTGATGTTCTGGTGAGTAATGCCGGCATCAGGCGGGACGGGGTGCTTGCCATGATGGCACGGGAAGACTGGCAGCGGGTTATTGATGTGAACCTGACAGGATCATTTCAGATGGCAAAGCAGGCCGTCATGCTGATGATGAAACAGAGGTACGGGAGGATTATCTTTATCACCTCACCCATGGCGCATATGGGTTTTGCAGGGCAGGCAAATTATGCTGCTTCAAAGGCAGGGCAGATCGGGATGATGCGGTCTCTGTCCAAGGAGACGGCCAAGCGTAAAATTACGGTAAACTGTGTCTCTCCCGGCTTTATTGAGACGGAACTGCTCGATGATCTGACGCCTGAGCAGATCTCTGAATATAAAAAACTGGTCCCGGTGCGCAGGTTCGGGAAACCGGAAGAAGTAGCGGACGTTGTTCTTTTTCTTGCCGGGGATAAGGCATCATATATAACGGGTAGTGTGCTGGAGATAACGGGTGGATTGTAAAGAAAATCCTGCAGCAGAAGAAATTTATGCACGGATTCCGCATCGGCCGCCGTTTTTATGGGTGGACAGAATCGTTTCTCTTGGCAAAGATGAAATAGAGACTGAAAAGGAAATCCCAAACGATCTTGATATCTTTGCCGGACACTACCCTGAACATCCCCTTATGCCGGGGGTGCTTCTCTGTGAGGCTGCCTTTCAGACCGGGGCGATACTCATGTCCGAGGTTGTTTCACTTGATTCCGGCGCAGAGAGGAAAGTCCCGGTCCTGACCAGGATTGTATCGGCGAAATTCAAGCGTGAGGTACATCCCGGAGACACGATCCGGATGCAGGTTAAAGTAACGGATTCGGTCGGTTCTGCCTGGTTTATGAAAGGCAAGGTGCTGGTGCGGG
Source organism: Desulfobulbaceae bacterium (assembly GCA_030627725.1). Taxonomy (GTDB): domain Bacteria; phylum Desulfobacterota; class Desulfobulbia; order Desulfobulbales; family DAOVSZ01; genus DAOVSZ01. Next base: position 14,536 of record DAOVSZ010000014.1, on the reverse strand, counting down.
GCAAGGTTGCGGTGCGGGTAGAATTCGCCTGCATGCTCACGTAAACGACCACAGGCACCGAATCTTTATGCGATCAGGGCTCCAATATAGCCAGCTATAATTGTTCGCCCTGCTTGCATAAATCTCCGGCACCTGTGATCGTTTACGATTTATATACACTGAACCCTGGCCCCTGGCCCCTGGCCCCTGGCCCCTAACCCCTGGCCCCTGACCCCTAACCCTAACCCCTTGTTTAAACTATTATGAGTTTTCTTGATATTGAAGGGAAAAAGTTTGTTGTCTTCGGGCTCGCGAACAGGAAATCCGTTGCCTGCGCCATTGCACGGGCTCTTGTGGATGAGGGGGCTGAGGTTCTTCATGTCGTCCGTTCCGAGGAGCGGCAGGTAACTGCAGGGAAGCTTTTTCCTGAATCAAAGGTCTTTATCTGCGACGTTGAAGATGAGGCAAATATCGTGCGGGTCCGTGACGAGATTGCTTCTCATGTCGGCGGGAAAATTGACGGCCTTGTGCACTCTATTGCCTTTGCCAATTATTCCGAAGGGATAAAGCCGTTTCACGAGACCCTGAAAAGAGATTTTCTGCAGTCTGTCGATATCTCCTGCTTTTCTTTTATTGCCATCAGCAATCATTTTAAGGACCTTTTGTCCGACGATGCCTCGGTTGTGACCATTTCCATCTCTTCGACCCGGATGGCAGCGGAGAATTATGGGTATATGGCGCCGGTCAAGGCGGCGTTGGAGTCTTCGGTCTGTTTTCTGGCCAAGAGTTTTTCACGGTTTTCGAAAGTCCGTTTTAATGCGGTCTGTCCGGGGCTTCTGAAAACGTCTGCTTCCGCCGGTATCCCGGGCTATGTTGACAGTTATCTCTTTGCAGAACAGGCGGTCTTGCGGAAAAAAGGGCTTGCCACCCGTGAAGCGGCTGATACGGCGGCCTTTCTTCTTTCCGGGCGGGCTTCAGGCATCAACTCTCAATGTATTGTTGTTGATGGCGGCATGGGGACGAATTATTTTGATTCCGAGATCATCACCCGGGTTGTAGATTGATATGAAATTTTCCCGCGCCTGTCTGCATTCCTTCGGATACGAACTTCCTCCAAATGTTGTCACCTCGGAAGCAATTGAGCAGAGACTTGAACCGGTCTATACACGCTTGAAGCTTCCGTTTGGGAGGCTTGAACTCATGTCCGGAATCAGAGAAAGGCGTTTCTGGGACCGTGGCACTCAACCAAGCGACGCAGCTGCCCTTGCCGGGAAAAAGGCCCTTGACGCATCAGGTATGGCGCCGGAAGATATCCAATGTCTCATATTTACCTCGGTTTCCCGCGATATGCTCGAGCCTGCCTCAGCATCCTTTGTGCATCGCCTGCTCGGTCTGCCTGAGAAATGTCTTGTTTTTGACATTTCAAACGCCTGTCTCGGGTTTCTGGACGGTATGATCCTCCTGGCTAATATGATCGAACTTGGTCAGGTCAAAAGAGGATTGATTGTGTCCGGAGAGACGGCGGAAGACCTTATGGAGTCCACACTCCAAAGGCTTCTGGCAGACAGCGCCCTCACTAGAAAATCGATCAAGTCCTCCTTTGCTTCGATGACTATCGGCTCCGGAGCTGTTGCGCTCGTCATGTGTGACGCCGAGGAGTCTCTGAGCGGATATATGCTGACTGACGGCGTCTATCGTGCAAACACTTCTCACAATCATCTCTGTCAGGGTGATCTTGGATCAGGGCAGGGCACGCTTATGGCAACGGATTCAGAGGAGCTCTTGAAACGAGGTGTTGAGACGGCGAGCGCGACCTGGTCTGATTTTGTTCAACAGACCGGCTGGGTCCCGGAGTCCATAGATAGGTTTTTCTGCCATCAGGTGGGCAGCGCTCATGCGAAGCTGCTTTTTGAGTCGCTTGGGATCGATCAAAAGAAAAATTTCGAAACACTCGCCTTTCTCGGCAATGTCGGGTCCGTGTCCGCCCCTGTTACCATGGCTATGGGTATTGAACAGGGCAAGTTTGCAAGGGGGCAGCGTGCAGCGATTTTAGGTATCGGAAGCGGCATCAACTGTCTCATGCTTGCGGTTGACGCTACGTAAGACGCTGGGTAAATTAGAGAGCTCGTCGTCTGGAAGCCTGCGATCGACAGAATGGCCGTATGAGCAGGCCTGTTATCACCTCGAAGACTCCTGACTTCAAGGAGGTCACTCGCCTGATAAAGCGGCGTGATCTCCCGAATCTCCCGGCCAGACCTTCAGTGCATCCGCAATCGTCACAGGTGATGGTTCTGCTGTCGTCCTTTTCCAGCCACGTACACTCCAGGGTGAGAAAGATCCCGGAATATTCTTTTGTGCATTCCTTACAGAGCCAGGTCGGGTTCTCTTCTATGAGCCATTTCTGCATTAAAACTCCTTTTGCCGAAAAAAATTATACTTTTAACAGCTATCGGTTGAAAGGAGTAATTTCTTGATTAATTTGTTTTGTCTTGTTTGCAGAGCATGTGCTTCAAGAACTATTTTGGTTTTGCTATCGGGCCTCTGATCAGCTGTTTCCCGGACATAAGCCAGCCCTTTACGCCGCCGTTAATGATTGAAACGTTTATGTATCCCCATTGCCGCAGCGTCCTGAAGACCTTTTCCGTATCACCATTATTCCCATAAAGAACAACCGGTACATTTAAATCCGACGGCAGGGCATACTGCTTTTCAGCCAGGGTTTGTGCCGGGACATTAAGAGCGCCTGGAATGTGACCGTTTTCTGCTTCCGCCTGTGTCCTGACGTCAATGAAAATCATGTTTTCTGATCGTACAAAAGATTGAGCCTCAACAGTTACAAGCGGTCCGGCAGCAGGCGCCGGAGCAACCTCCTTTTTCACAGGCGCTTTTGTTGCTTCCGTAGTGACAGGCTTGACCGTAGGAGGCTGTTCCTGTTGCTGAACCGTTTCTATTCTCTTTTCAGCGCAGCCACCGGCGAAAAGCGCAGAAGAGATGAGAAGGGTAATGAGTGTTTTATGGGTGTATTTCATGAGAAACCTCCTTTTTATGTTATTTTAGATTTTAGATTTTTGATTTAATTTTATGCAGCAATCAGCAATCAGCAATCAGCAATCAGCAATCAGCAATCAGCAATCAGCAATCAGCAATCCGATATCCGAAATCAGTTCACTGTGATCACGAGATTCAATAACTCGTCCACCTTGAGAAAAAAGCCGGCAGGCAGCAATATTGTCGTATAGTTGTCAATGATCAGGGCCGGGCCCTGCATGGTCTGCCCATTGTGAAGGGACGGTCGTTTATAAACAAGAACGGTCCTCGTTTTCTCTGAATCAAGTTCGACGTGCGTCTCTTTGAAAGGCTGCGGCTTATTGTTCGTATATGAACTCCTTGGCAGGGCCGCTCTCTTTTGTTCTCCCCGCAATGTGCAGCGGATGGATACGAGTTCAAGCTCGGCATCTTTCATCCTGTATCCGAAGTCATGATCGTGCATGGCATGAAACAGGTCCTCGAATTTTTTTTCAAAAGGTACCGTGAGTTCGTAAGATTGTCCTTTATATCTCAGGTCAAGGCGTCTGTCGATCCTGATTGTCCCTTTGAGCCGCAGGGCCTCTGCCTCGGCAATGGCTCTTTTTTCCAGCCTGGAAAAGGCGTTTTTGATTGCCTGCCTGTTTAACGTTCTGCCGGTGAGAAAAAAGGCGTGCGTATAGTCAAGGGTCGGTTGGGAAAAGACCATGCCCTGCGCTGACAGGATACCGGAACGAGCAGGGATGACGATTTTTTTTATCCCAAGTTCCCGGGCCATTTCACAACAGTGCAATCCGGATGCCCCTCCAAAGGAAAATAAGGTGAATTCCTGAGGATCATAACCCCGTTCGAGAGAGACGGTGCGTACTGCCTTGATCATCTCCGTATTCACAATCCGGATGATGCCACGGGCAACGTCACGCGGGGGCATTCCCAATACACCGGCTAAACGTGACATATATTTCGTAACCCGTTCATTGTCAAGTGTCATTGTGCCGGCAAGAAGAGAGTCCGGGATGCGGCCTAAGAAGAGATTGGCGTCCGTAACCGTGATCTTCGTTCCCTTGCCGTAACAGACCGGCCCCGGGGAAGCTCCCGCGCTTTCCGGGCCAATCCGCAGCAGGCCGCCGGCATCAACTGCTGCAATTGAACCTCCGCCGGCGCCGACCGTGTGAATGTCAAGCACTTGGGTCCTGATCGGAAAGGAATCAATCCGGTAGTCACGGGTCAGTGACGGACTGCCGTCGCACAGAGAGACGTCTGTGGATGTGCCGCCCATGTCAAAGGTGATGATCTGTTGCAAACCTGTTTCCTGTGCGACATGAAAGGCGCCGAGAACTCCGCCTGCAGGGCCGGAAAGGATGGTGTGAACGGTCCTGTCCGCGATGCCGGCGGCAGGCAGGATCCCGCCGTTTGACTGTTGAATGGAAAGAGAGACAGATCCGAGCTTTTTCGTCAGTCTGTTGATATAGGATGAAACAACAGGAGCGAGATAGGCGTTGATCAGGGTCGTGGTCAATCTTTCATATTCGCGGAATTCCGGGAGAATCTCAGATGAGAGTGTGATGGGCAGATGGAGGCGGAAAAGATGGTCTTTGACTGCCTGCTCATGTGCCGGGTTTGCATAGGAATGCAGAAGACAGACAGCAACGGACCGGGCATCAATGTCACGACATATTTTTCGTAACCGTCTGCCAACGGTTTTGCCGATCGGCAACTGGACCGTTCCGTCCCAGAGCATACGCTCTTTTATCCCGAAGCAATGGGACCGGGGGACAATTACAGGCGGGCGTGTCAGATTCAGGTCGTAAAGCCGTTGCCTGTTCTGGCGGCCTATGAAGAGAACATCCTCAAAGCCGTGGGTGGTGATGAGGATGGTTCTTGCCCCCTTTCTTTCAAGAAATGCATTGGTGCCGACAGTCGTGCCATGGATGATTTCGAGGGTGTCTGTGGGAATATCGAGATGAGAAAGGCCATTCATGATGGCCCTGGAGGGATCATCAGGTGTTGAGAGGGTTTTATAGGTGGTTATGCTGTTATTATGCTGGAGAAAAAAATCAGTGAATGTCCCTCCAGTATCAATGCCTAATTTAATGTTAGCGGTCACAGGGTACCACATCTCCTTTGTCATCGGCCTGTTCACGTAACACGAGTACAGTTCGCAGGCCTCTTTCGCGGATCTGCAGCACCCTGTGACCGCTAACAAACGTGGGTGTTAGCGAATTAACGTGGTTGCCGTGCCCCGTGATGAGCTAGTTTAATCATTAACAGTAAATGAGCACTGCTGTAATGTTGTCTTTTCCGCCTGCCTCGTTTGATTTTTCTATCAGGGTGTCGCAAGCCTGTTCCGGGGTATCTGAACTCATGATTATTTCATGAATCGTATCGTCGTCAAGCATGGACCAGAGCCCGTCGGAACATAATAGAAGACGGTTTCCGGGTTTGATCTTGAAGTTGAGATAGTCAGGGTCTTCCGGAAAAGGAAATCCGATGACCCTCGTTACGATCTGTCGTGGCGGTCGTGCGAGCAGAAGGGTGTCGCCGGAAGTTGAATTTTTCTCATAGGCGGCCACGCAGGAATGGTCTGTGGTCATCTGTTTTATTTCAAGTGCGTCGAGGAGGTAGAATCTGGAGTCGCCGACATGGCATATATGTGCCATGTCGCCGTCAACAAGGCAACCGATAAGGGTGCAGCCCATCCCGCTTTTGGCTTCATCCTCCTGTGCCATCTGCATCACGCTTTTGTTTGCATGATGAAATGCGGATATGTAGAAATGTTGGATTTCCGCAATATTTCCTTTAATCCTGCGTATCGCCTCCACGGTGAAAGACTCGGCAAGGGTTTCTATCGCGACACGGCTGGCGACCTCACCGGCGTTATGGCCGCCCATGCCATCAGCGACAAGAAAGAGCTGTTTGTCCGGTTGAATACAGAAACTGTCTTCATTTCGTTGCCGTCTCAAACCGGTATCGGTCCTGCCGAAGGTGGATCTGATCGGTGATGGAGTTCTCATGAATAGTTTTTTCAGAAATTTAATGAGCATGTTGGACACTAGTCAAATTCAAGTCGATATATAATCATCCAGAGCACTATTGCTCCATCCTGTCTGCCGGAAAGAAATATATGGGGTTTGGGGCCGGCGGCCAGGCTGCAGATCCCGTCGCCTCTTCCGTCAAGGAGCAGGTGCGATTTAGCGTTTTCCGGGTCCCAGACCTTAATGATGTCGTCTTCACATGAGGTGACAATGTTACGATTGTCCGGAAGCATGAGAACCGATGTGACAGACTCTTCATGGGCCTTTATCTCCATCTTGCAGAGGCCTGTTTTTCGTTCCCAGATCTTTACGTACCGGTCCGCGCTGCCGGAAGCAAGGCGCCGGCCGTCGGGAGATGGGGAAAACGATATGACCGGGAGGGCATGGGCCTCTACCATGTTGACATATTCTTTGTTCCCTGAGTCAAAGAACCTGATCACGCCGTCATCGCTTCCGGCGGCAAAATCATGTCCTCGACTATAAAAGGAGAGTGCCCGGACAGGACCTCCCTCATGAATCGGTATCGTTTCTGTGCGGTTGCCGGGCAGCTGAACGATTTTTACCAGCCCTTCCGAGCAACCGGTTGCCAGCCTGCGACCGTCCGGGCTGAAAGCAAGCGATGTTATCGGTCCTTTGTGCCGGTGCAGCAAGGTGCTTTTACGGGTCTTGATCGACCATAAAGTCACGGCGCCGTCTTCAGTGCCGATTCCCAGGTTGTCTCCCTTTGGATTGACAGCCATGGAAAGAACAGGGGCTTTCATCTTCTGCAAAAGCTTTGCCGGCCCTTTTGTTCCGATATCATGAAAGAGAACATTTGCATCCGGACCGGAGGATATAATCGCTCTTGTCCCTGGGAAGAATGCAATACACGTTGCCGGACCCTTGCCGCCCCTCAGGGTCATGAGGCGCTGGCATCCTTCAATAGCTGTTTTTTTCCCCTCCGGGAGCAGTTGTTCGTACGTTCGGGTAAATGTCTTGTCTTTCTTGAAGCTTTCTTTCTGCCAGGCTGTCAGCAGAATGTCGTGGCAGGATTTGAACCGTTTCCCTTCAAGATGATCGACCATATTCGTCTTTACAGAAGAGTAGATCTGCGCATCACGAAATATTTCCATGGATTGTTTCGCAACACAGGGGCGTTACCCAGGGTATTTTTTCCCCTTGGAAACGCTGCCTTTAATCATGTCCTCTTTGATGGATGTTTCGAGTTTGTCAAACAAGGATTTGTCAGGCACGATTTCCTTTGCAGCTTCAAGGCGTCGTAAGAGCCTTTCCGGCTTGGATTTGCCATCCTGATGTTTCATTAATAACTGGTTATAGATCGCTTCCGGGAGGACATCATTGATGTCGAGCGTCCTGACTATGCACTCGGTTGCTTCTTTTATCTTGCCAAGTTCAAAATAGGAAACCGCCCTGTTGTTCTGACTGTCCGCCCGAAGATCTATTTCGCCGAGTTCAGCGTATGGGCAGGCGATTTTAAAGAGTTCTATATAGGCTGCGTTAAGGGCCTGGCGGAGTGAAGCAAAGTCCTGAAACCGTTCATCAGGCTCAAAGGCAACGCACTTTTTCAGCAACTCGGTTAAAGATGGTGAAAGAGGAGTGCGGGGAATGATGGAAACAGGTTCTGGAATTTCGGTTTTTTCAAAATTGTGTTTGAAAGGTTTTCTGCCGCACAACATCAACCACATGCAGATCCCGAAGGAGAATATATCGGTACGCAGGTCTACATGCTGTGAATCCCGGAATTGCTCGGGGGAGGCGTACCCGGGGGTTCCCCTGAAACCCTCGCTGTCCTGTTTTTCCGTAGAGTCGGAAGATCCGGTAGAATCTTCCTGTTCGCTGGTTGACAGAATGATCCCGAAATCAGTGATCTTTAAGAGGGCATTTTTGGTGATGAGGATGTTATGCGGCTTAATATCTCGGTGGATAATGGAATGGGAATGCGTGTATTCCATTCCGTGACAGAATTGAATGGCAAGCGAAAGGACCGTTCTGAGATCACGACATTTGCCGGTCTGGATCCAGTCAGCCAGGCTGCCTCCATCGACATATTCGATAAAAAGATGCGGTATCTTCTTGAAATTTAATACAAAATAACAGGTGGCAATGTTTGGGTGCATACCCATTTTGATCCAGCTGTTTGCTTCTTTCCGAATACATCTCATCCCTTCACGGTCTGAAAGAATCTCGGGCCGTGGTGATTTGATCGCAATTTTTATACCCCAGCCAAGGTGTTCCGTGATGTAAACAGTGCCCATAGAGCCGGACATGATTTCTTCCACCTTGTATCTGCCGGAGATAATGTCTCCAGGGACCCAGGGCTTGACGGGTTTTTCGGACCGGTGGGCGGAGCTCTGCGAATTTCTTGCCCTTTTTCCATCAGGTGATGACTTTGGGGGCTTTGGGGCTGGTTTTTTGATTTTGTCGAAGAATCGAGTGAGCATGCCGGGTAGTTACTCAAACCGTATCTGGACCGACTTGATAGCAATGACATCTCCTTTGCGCAGGAGCTGTTCGTTTTTTATCTTGGCGCCGTTTAAATATGTGCCGGCCCAGCTCTGCTGTGGAACAATAAAAAACTTTTCATCACGGCTTAAGATGTAGCATTGCGCGCCGGCAACAAACCATCCTGAGATGACTATGTCACATGAAGCATCTTTGCCTATCTTGATGCTTGTTTTACCGTCAAGAGAAAGCATTTTTTGGGAGGCTTCGCCCGTAATTACTGTCAGTTTATGTTGGGGTTTGCCGGCAGGAGAGGGCTTCATGATTTCCGCTGCTTTTTTTGAACTGATGAAGAGAGTTTCATCCTCAATGTCCATGGGTGTTGCAAAGGATGTCGATGCAGTCTGATCGGTGTCTTGCGCTATCGAAAGTTTAAATTTTCCAAGCTCAATACGGTCATTTTCAGAGACAGGTACGTTTTTTTCGATCTTCTGGCCATTGACGAATGTTCCGTTAAGACTGTCAAGGTCGGCAAGATAGTAGATGCCGTCTTTGAGTTCCAGAGAGGTATGTTTCCGTGATATCGCGGTGTTGTCCACAACAACATCCGCATCAGCACTCCTTCCAATGGTAAGGGAAGACCCATCGGTTATTGTAAATTGCTTGAGAACCTTATCATTCAAAGTTATTGTCCATTCTGGCATAACCGGCTCCTTAAGTATCGTGGTCTCGCAAAAAGTGGTGGTTGGGCAAAAGTGACAACCTCGCAAAAAGTCGAAATCGCTGAATTCGTCTTCAGTGATTTCAATAAGATAGAGACGGTTAACGCGTCCGTCTCGTGCTTTTTACGAGACTGACAAAAGTCGGTACAGACGTTCCTGAAGAGTTATTACATACACGTCTCATCAATAATGAGATATGTACCTTATTGAGGTTATCACATTTTTTTTTTAATCGCATAGTAAAAAAAACAGTATGTTACGAGATTTTTTATATTTAATTCTCATTTATTATGCAAAAATATAGTATCATAGTAATGAAACTTACCCTGATTACTTAATATTTATTCTCTAACCATATACTTCTTATGACCGAAACCCCGCAACAGGCCGAAGGCAGGCTCGCTGAATTCTTCGCAAAAATCAACATGTCGGAACTTCCTGCAATGTCAACACATGTGCAGGAGCTCATTTCATTGACGCATAGCAGCAGAAGCGCTGCCTATGAACTTTCCAAGGTTATACTCAAGGACTACTCTCTGACCAATAAAGTCCTGCAGGTTGTTAATTCGGCTTTTTATTCATTAGGCAGACCGGTCAGTTCCATTTCAAGGGCCGTGACGGTCCTTGGTTTTGATTCGGTCCGTGAACTGGCAACCGCCATTGCGCTTTTTGAGGATTTTATCAAGGCAGGGGTTGAAAAGGATGAGATCAGCAAACTGTTGACCCGTTCCTTTTTGAGCGCCCTTCAGGCCCGTGACCTTGTGGTCAAGAAAAATTTCAGCGTTTTGCCTGAAGAGGCATTTATCTGCTCCCTGCTGCACAACCTGGGGAAGATTGTTGTCTGTATCTATGCTCCGGACATGTACAGAAAGATCGCTGAGATGATAAAGCAGGGAATGACTGAAGATAGGGCTGCCAGGTCAATCCTGGAAGATATGACCTACCAGGAACTCGGCGAGGAGGTTGCCAAATTCTGGAATATGTCTGAACAGATCATTTTCAGCATGGATCCGGACCCGTCGGAACCTCAGAACAGTCAGGACGTTCAGGGGTATCTCAAAAATGTATCGAACTACAGCAATGCTCTCGTGGATACCATTTGTGACGGGAAAGACATCGGAGAGCTGCTGGAGAGGTATGGGACGATGATGTCCGTTGATCGGGACGAGGCCATTGAGTCGGTGGTCATGAGCGTCGAATCCTCTGAAGATATCTCGGATTCGGTGCGCTACGGCCTGTCAAAGCTGAAGATGAGAAGTAAGCTTGAGGCTGCAGAGCGCGGCGTGGTCGAAGTCCCTGCGGCCAGGAAAAAAGATAAAAAGAAGAAATCCGCCGGCAAGGTTGAAGAAGAGATCGAGGTCCTGGATGAACTGCCGATCAGCAAGGACAAGTCCGTTAACGACTTTATCCATGATATTACCGAGACCCTGATGGGACCGTTCGATCTGAACGATTTTTATGTCAATCTCCTGGAAGCGCTTTACCAGGGGATCGGATTTGACCGGGTGATCCTTGCTATTATCCATATCGAACCTTCCAAGATCTCGGTTGTGGGGCGTTACGGGTTGGGAGATATTGAACCGAATGAGATAGCCAACTTCGAACAGAATCTTGCCGAAACAAACTACGCCATTCCCATGTCTTTAAAAGCGGACAAGGATATGGCGATTTCGCCGGATAAATCGAGAGCCTTTCCTGACAATCTCGCTCATCTCGTTAAGAACAGAATGGTATATCTCTTCCCGATTTGTCTCGATAAAAAGCCGATCGGCATGATCTATCTTGACAGAAAAAAAGGCCGTCCCCAGCTTGACCAGAGCCGCATCAAGGCCGTGCGCCTGTTCCGTGACTTTGCGGTCATGGCCATCCGCAAACTTCGCAAAAAGAAATAAGTCTCACATCCGTCCGATATTTCACCACAGAGATCACAGAGATCACAGAGAAGGACTTGTTTAGCTTTTTTCTATCCTCTTTATCCTTTCGAGGGTCTCTCTCGCCTTCTTCTTCAGTTCACTGTCAGCGGGCAGTTTTTCAATCGCATGTTTCAGGTGATATCTGGCGGTCTTGTGGTCGCCTTCGTGAAAGAAATGGATGCCGAGATAATAAAATCCTTCGGCTTTCTTGTCCTCTTGGGCCTTGATACTGCCGATGCGATAGTAGATAGGCGAGTATTCAGGCAGTTCAGTCAGGAGTTCTTTATAGAGAGAGAGCGCTTTTTTGTGTTCTCCCAGTTGTTCAAGAGTGCGCGCCAGGTAATAGGAGGTGTACAGGCAGGCAGGATCAGCGCCATGCGCCTTCTGAAACCGTTTGAGCGCATCCTTGTAGCGACCGGCCTGAAACAGGATGATACCCATGTCGGTTGTGAGAATCGTTTTGTCGGGATATGCGTTCATGACCGTGCGGAGTGAATCCATGGCCTTGGTAAATTCGGCATTCCGCAGGTAGATATGCGAGAGTCCGTAATGGGCCATGATGTCTCCGCCGGCCTTGGAAATCCGGTTCTGATAACGGGGCATAAGGGTCATAGGGTCCTTGGAAAGAGTAAGCACCCTGTGTTTGAAACGGAGAAATTCAAACGTGTCTCTCTGGATATAGTCTTCTTCCCCGTAAATCTGTATGAGGTCTTGAACATAGCCGAGACGGCGGGCCGGCTCAGGATGGGTCAAGAGATAAGGCGGAAGTTTCCCTCTTCTGTACTGGCTGATTTTCCGCATTTTTCTGAGCATTGATTCCATCTCGGCAGGGTCTCTTTTTTTTGACTGCATCCAGGTAAAGGCCAGTCGGTCCGCCTCTTCTTCCGCCTTACGGCTGAAGCTTAAATTCATGGATGCGTTCGCTGCAAGCGACCCGGTGATCAACGCTTCGGAAAGAGCGCCTCCTCCCATAGCTATTCCAGCAAGGAGAAGGGCGGCGGTGCCGATGGTCAGCTTCGTGTTCTTTTGGATGCGTTCCGCGATATGACGGCTTGTTACATGGGCGCATTCATGAGCTATAACACTCAGTAACTCGCCTTCTGAAGTCATCGTTTCAATAAGACCGGAGTGAAAAAACAAGAGGCCGGACGGCGCTGCAAAGGCGTTGAATTCCTTGTTTTTTACCACAAAGAAATGATAGTCAAAGTACTGGGGGCCGGCAACGGCAAGAATTTCTTTGCCAAGTCTGTTAATATACTGTGTGATGTCCGGGTCGTCCAGAAGCCGGAATTCTTTTCGCACAATTGAGAGGAGTTTTTCGCCAACCTCCCTTTCTTCCTTGACCGAAAAGGCATGGACGCTGTACTGCCAACGAGGGAAAAACAGGAAGTTTGAAAGCAGGAAGAGGACCAGCACGGATGATGCGATCAAAGAGGTAACACGTCTGTGAAATGCAAAGATCATTTTTGTTTGAAGAAGGTTAAAGGCATGTGTTGCGGAATGAACAGGAAATTTATATTATACTTTCTTCAGGGGTAAATACCAAAACTTATCAGAAACGATGCTGAAAGAACTTAAAATAACAAATCTCGCCATCATTGAAAAGCTGCAAATCTCATTTTCAGATGGACTTGTTGTCTTGACAGGCGAGACAGGCGCCGGAAAGTCGGTCATCCTCCAGGCCATTTATCTCCTTTCCGGCGGCAGCGCGACTTCCTCCTGGATACGGACAGGAGCCGACACCTCTGCTGTTGAGGCCTTTTTTGAGTGTCCTCCGGACTCGGAGTTGCTTTCGGAGATACAGAATATGGGTGTTGAAACGGACGGGACGATTGCCATAAAACGTATTCTTTCACGCAAGGGCAAGAGCCGGTTCTATATTAACGGCAGCTTTGCATCGGCAAAGATGGCGGGTGAGATAACCGAGAATCTCTTGAGTGTGGCGAGCCAGCACGACCATCAACAGCTGGTCAAGCCTGCCATGCACCTGGAATTTATCGACTCTGTAGGCGATCTCCGGCAGGAGCGGGGCGAGCTTTCCTCCCTGTATGACCAATGGAAGGCATTGACGAAGGAGTTTTCCGATCTCAAGCAGCAGGAGATGGATAAGGAACAGCGTCGGGATTTTTTGTTGTTTCAGCGCAATGAAATCACAGATGCCGGTATCTGTGCCGGTGAGGATGAGGAGTTGCTGCTGGCCAAAGACCGGTTGCGTGCTTCGGAGGATCTGATGCGGCTTGGCAAGGAAGGGTATGACCTCCTTGCCGGTAATGTGTTGGATGATCTGGCCCGGCTCAGGAAGAACCTTGAGCAGATGGCCGGTTTTGACACGAGTCTTGCCGGTTTTGCCGAGGAGGTGGCCGGGTATAGCTTTCAGCTTGAAGACAGCGCCACACGGTTACGGAGGTATCTGGAAATAATACCAGACGACCCGTCTCAGCTTGAGACTATAACGGCCAGGCTTCATCTGCTGCAGCAGTTGAAACGAAAATATGGCGCTTCGCTTGAAGATGTGCTTGTCTACGGTGAGAAGGCCGGAACGGAACTCGAAAGTCTTGATGCAATGGACCAGCGGCTGGAGGTCCTTGAGGGTGAACTTGCGAACATTGCAGAGCAGTTGCTGGAAAAGGCGGCGGAACTCTCTGCAAAAAGAAAAAATGTCAGCGCGGAACTGCAACAGACAATCAGCCGGGAACTTCACTCGCTTGCCTTTGACCATGTCTCCTTTGTGGTGCAATTTCATGAAAGCGAGAATCCAGGCCTTGCCGATTTGAGAAGGAACGGGTGGGATTCGCCGGAGTTCATGTTTTCCGCGAATCCGGGAGTGCCGGTCAAGCCTGTTGCAAAGATCGCCTCCGGCGGTGAGCTTTCACGGCTCATGCTGGCATTAAAATGTGTTCTGGCCGGCAAAGATCGTGTTGAATCGGTCATTTTTGATGAGGTCGATGCCGGGATTAGCGGCAAGGCAGCCGAGTCGGTGGCGCGTAAGATCAGAGAACTTTCCGCGCATCACCAGGTTATCTGTATCACCCATCTCCCTCAGATCGCCTCGCAGGCAAAAGAGCATTTTCTGGTGACAAAAGAGGTGAGCGATCAGAATACAAGGACACGTATGCGACAACTCTCCCCGGACGAACGTATCCATGAACTCGCTCGGATGCTCGATGGTGATTCCGTCACGGAAAAGACGCTGGAATATGCACGGGAACTGGCTGAGAGAAAAAGATAATAGAAAGATTCAACGTTCAGGGTTCAGAGGTTCAAGGTTAAAGAGACCCCTGACCCCTGAATCCTGAACCCTGAGCCTCTAAAACAAATGACAGTCACAGCAATTGCTCTTTTTTCAGGAGGGCTTGACAGCATTCTGGCCGTACGTGTTCTTGTTGAGCAGGGTATCAATGTGAAGGCCGTGCAGTTTGTC
>DAOVSZ010000057.1 GCA_030627725.1 Desulfobulbaceae bacterium | reverse complement strand
CTTCATCCGTTTCGGAGTCTACGCTTACCTGGCCTTCTCACATAGAGGGGCTATAGTTCAAAGGCCCAGGTAAGCGAGGAACGAGACTCCGAACGAACGAATCTAAGGCACTGGTAAACGCTTACAGGACGGAGTTTCCCGCAAGTCTGCAGCCCCGGTGAACGGTTACCAAAAGGGTATGCTAAAACTTGTCACGGCCACGGATTTACGGAAACTTGGTTTGTATTTCACTTTAATCATATGATATACTTAATGAATATTTCATATTGAATCGTCATTCACACCTAACAGCTCAATAACTTTCAACAATCTTAATGTCGGCGCCCAATGGCCAGGAACCTCTCGCATCCTCCTCCACAGACACATCCGCGTGTCCTCGTTGTCGATGACGTTCCCTTGAACAGACACTTGCTTGCAATCCTCCTTTCAAGTGCAGGCTGGGAGGTGATTGAAGCGAAAAGCGGCGAAGAGGTCCTTGAACTCCTCGCCCATGACAGAACATATTCATTAATACTTATGGACATTAACCTGACAGGCATTACCGGGATTGAAACAGTTGCACGCCTTCGAAGTGCGGGCATTGACATACCAGTTATTGCCGTAAGTGGTTATTTTGAAACGCCAGAAAAAATCGATATGCCCGCCACCGGTCTCAACGGTTTTCTTCCTAAACCTGTCTTGCCTAAACCTCTGTGGGCAGAGATTCATCGGGTCCTGGGCGTGTTGCCTGAAAATACGGCGGAACTCTCCGGGCCTGCGGAAAATAACATCGAAGAACAAGATTCATCTATGAAATCACACGCTGTTGTGACATTATTTGATTATGAAGGCCTGCTGAAATTCTGTAATGAAGATGAAACAACACTCAAAAAACTTCTCTTTTCTTATACGAAATACAGCAAGGAAGATTTTGATGCCGTTAAAATAGCCGTCAAAGAGGGAAATCCGGAAAAGATACGACTCCTCTGCCATAAGATTGCCGGCGCTGCCGGCACTGTCAGGTCGGAAAAATTGAAAAACGCGGCCCAGGATCTGGGACGAACGATACGGGAAGAAAAGACCGATGAAACTCCGGCATCACTTGCCAGACTTCTTGATATTGCCGAATGTCTTCTCAGAGACATCGAGCTGCACCTAAACGTATAGCCTCCCATAGAGGAAAATATGAAAAAAAAGGCATATAAAATTCTTATTGTTGATGATGACAGCTTTATTCTCGACACCCTCAAACTTGCCCTTAAAAACACCCGGTACACGATCACCACTGCTACCAATCCGCTCAAGGCATACCGCATGATCGAGGATACACATTTTGACATTGTGATCAGCGATATTCTGATGCCGGAGATGGACGGCATTACCCTGCTTGAAAAAATCAAGGACTATAACGGCATGATCCAGGTTGTCATGATGACCCAAGAGATCTCGATTAACAACACAATCAAGGCCTTTCGCAAAGGCGCGGTCGACATCTTCTTCAAACCATTTGAGAACCTTAACCAGATTTCAGAAACCATTGACCAGATTGCAGCCAAACTCGACAGGGTCAATGCCATCCTCAAACGGCTTGTTCAGGAAAAGAAAAATAATGACTGACGAGAACAACCTGGACATAGAAGGCCTGCTTGGCTTTATAGATGAATCCCACGATTCGATGGAAGGCATTGAAGGCGCTTTCATTGAGCTTGAGAACGACCCGGAAAACATCGAGATCATCAACAGGATCTTCCGGCCGGTCCACAGCCTGAAAGGGAATTCAGGCTTTTTTGGCCTGATGAACATCAATAAGTTTGCCCATCGATTGGAGAACCTGCTCGACTTCATTCGTAGAGGCGAGATTATTGTAAACAGTGAGATTATCAATATTCTCCTCAAAGGGGTCGAATATCTCCAGGAAATGCTCGAAAGGGCGCAGGCCGACCCGTACGACAACATCCTGCGACCGGACGAGGAAGAATTTATCTCCATCATCGAAGGCTGTAAGCCGACGCCTGTCGCGGGTTCTCTACAGAGCGTCATAGATCTCGAAAACCTGTTGAACGATGCCATAGAGTCGGGTATTGAGGTCAGAGATGTCGCACTTATCTCCTCGCTTCTCTCTCAAATTGAGAAAAAGAATCAAGAAATCAAGCTGTTCCTTGAAAAACAGGCGGCGCCTCCACCTTTCGACTCTAAAGACCTGGCCGATAATAGATATTTTTTCAACGATCAAGAACTCTCCGACGACGTCACCCCGCTTATACGTGTCATTGATTCTCTTGCCGGGAGAAATGTCTCTTCCGATGATGACATAAAGCAGTTAAAGAAAAGCCTTTCCACATTCAAGGAAATATTCTCAAAAGACCCGGAGACGGTTGAGAAAATAGACGAACTCATGCCTATGACAGGATTTCTTGATGATGAACTCATGGTCGGCAACGACGATTATGTTTCATCCATCAACGAAACAATAACCAGGATCCTGTCACTCTTTGAGACCGAAAAATCACAAGACGGGGTTGAGAGAATCGGTGAAATCCTGATTTCGGGAAACAAGGTGAGTGAAGAAGATGTAAATGCTGCTTTACAAAAACAGAAACGTGTCGGAGAGATACTTGTTGCAGATGGCAAGATCGACAAGAAAGACCTGGAACGGGCCGTCGAAATTCAAAACAGACAGATGCTGAAAGCCCAGGTCAGGAAGCAGTCAGACCCGGGAACAGCAGTCAAAAGCATCCGTATCGACCAAGGCAAGCTTGACTCTTTTGCCAATCATGTCGGTGAACTCTTTATCAATACCGACGGCTTCATGTACCTCAAAAAAGAGATGGAAGAAAAAGACGTGAGCATGGACATCATGTCCAGATTCAGCCATATGGTCACGGCCTTCGGCGGTCACGTCGAGTCGCTGCACGACAGTGTGATGGATATCAGGAAAGTGCCCCTAAAGACGCTTTTTCAGCGTTTTCCCAAGCTTGTCCGACAGCTCTACACTTCTCTGAACAAAAACATTCGCTTTGTCGTTCAGGGCGAGGATACCGTTATCGACAAGGACCTGCTCGAAAAAATCGAGAACCCGCTTGTTCATATCCTCAGAAACTCTGTTGATCACGGAATTGAAATGCCGGAAGACAGGGTTCGGGCCCGGAAGCCACCTCAGGGGACAATTGAACTCAACGCCTCGGCTGATGAAAATTATGTCTCTATCAGTATCATCGACGACGGCAACGGGATAGACCCTGAAAAGATGCGAACGGTCGCTGTAAAAAAGGGGATGCTTGACGAGTCTGAGGCTGCGGAACTCACGGACAAGGAACTGGTGAACCTCATCTTCCAGCCCGGTTTCAGCACCGCCAAGACGATAAGCGATGTGTCCGGCCGTGGAGTAGGAATGGATGTTGTCATTTCCACCTTAAAAGAATGCAAAGGAACTGTTGGTGTTGATTCGGTCCTGGGCAGGGGGACCTCGATTCATATCAGGTTGCCGGTTTCAAAGACCCTGGTTGCCAACGATGCAATGCTTGTTGAGGCTGCCGGAAGGGTCTATGCCATCAATTCAGAAGACATCACAACCACAATCGAGATGAAGAAGAACTATACAGACCTTTTTGAAGAAGACAAATGCATCAGATATGATGATCACATTCTGAAGATCATCGATATTAACGAGTTCTTTTTTTCCTTCCCGAACATCTCTCCGGACAAGCAACAGGTCCTGGTCCTGAGCATAGAACATAAATCCGCTCTTCTTATCGACCGGGTAATAAATCACCAGAAAATAGTGGTCAAGGATTTCAGCGACGGGTATCAGCAGCTTTCAACCGTCTACGGTGTCAAGGGATACACCATCCTCGGCAATGCTGATATTGCTCTGATACTTGATGTGAAGAAGATTGCTGCGCTTGCGTGAAAAAAAAGAATGTCTTCAGCCTCAAACCCTGACCTATCAAATCAGGACCGCTACCCCGTTTCGTAATTGTTTAAGGAGAGAGACATAGTCCGGTTCCTTCCGCTCCTTGGCGCTCATTTCGATTGATTTCGCAAAATCAGCCCACGCAAGGGCCCCAAGGTGAAGAAGCGACCCCTTCATGCTGTGCGCTGCAAGCGTCAGCTTTTCAAAATCAATCTCCGCTGCCGCCTTTTCCGCCTTCTCCAGTTCAGCAATCAGAGAGGGCTTCAGTCCGTGTATGAGGTGATCAATATCTTCCGGAGCAAGTTTATAGATCTTCGCCAGGTGCTTGCGCACATCCTCCAACTGGACCGGCATCCCGGTCTCTCCTGCCTGTGTCTCTGTCACGGTATGGGTCTCCTCACGAGGTTGTAAGGCTGCATCAGGTTTTCTCCCGGCTGCAGCGTCAGGTCTTTTTTCTCCGATTTTTAATATGATTGTTAAAAACTCATCAGGTTGAAATGGTTTTGTCAGGTAATATTCCATACCTGCATCAAAACACTTTTCTCTGTAGCCGGTTAGGGCATGGGCTGTCATCGCCACAATCGGCGTATGGGTGCCGTATATCCTGTCTGCAAGATTCTGCAGCAACTCGTGATAGCCCCTGGATGTCGGATTGGGATTTGTCTCGCAATACCTGATCATAGCTGTGGCGCTAAGCCCATCCATAACCGGCATCTGAACGTCCATCAGAATAACATCAAAACTCTTCCGCGACAACATCTCAAGGGCTGCAAGACCATTGTCGGCCAACCCTACTCTATGGCCCTGCTTTCCAAGAGTCCGCTGGACCAGTTCCATGTTGAATTGATTGTCCTCGACCAGCAGGATGTCCAAAGAGGACGCTGAAACAATATCGACCTGCTTTTGCTCGCTTCGAGATTCTGCCGCCGCAGCATTGTCTTTACGCATCTCAAGGCTAAAGGAAAAAACAGACCCCTTTCCTTCTTCGCTTTCAAGAAAGATATCGCCACCCATCAGCGTAACGAGTTTCTTGCAGATCGAAAGTCCCAGTCCGCTGCCGCCGAAAAACCGTGTGGTACTGCTGTCTGCCTGGGTGAATCTGTCAAAGATGTGGTCATACAGTTCCTTGGCAACTCCAGGGCCTGTATCCGCTACACTGAAAACAAGACTGATCATCTCTTTGCTTTCAGAGGGTGTCGATACGTTGACCGTAATCTTCCCCTGTGCTGTGAATTTTACCGCATTCCCGATCAGGTTGGAGATGATCTGCCGCAGCCTGTGCTCATCTCCGATCAGGTGTGTATGAACATCCGGAGATATCCCGCATAGAAACTCCAATCCTTTTTCTTCGGCCTGAAGAGAAAAGATATGCTCGATCGAGCGCATCACCCCGGCAAGATCAAAGGGCTGTTCCTCAAGAGAGATCTGGTCCGCCTCGATTTTTGAAAAATCGAGAATATCGTTAATCAGGTTCAGGAGGGACTCGGCCGCGGTCTGGACAACGGTAAGAAGATGACGCTGTTCTTCGTCCAGGTCGGTTTCAAGCGCCAGGCGATTCATCCCGAGAACAGCGTTCATCGGGGTACGGATCTCATGACTCATATTGGCCAGAAACTCACTTTTCGCAAGGGCCGCATTCTCAGCCACCGCCTTTGCCTGTTCAAGTTCATGCTCAATGCGCCTCCGATCGTCAATCTCCTTTCTGAGCGCAAGGTTGACCTTGCCAAGTTCAGATGTCCTCTCCCTGACACGGAACTCAAGAGCATCATGGGCTTTTTTAAGTTCATCCTCAGCAAGCATACGTTCTATGCCGACCGTAATCTCATCAGCCACGGCGGAAAGGGCCTTGCTCACCACCTCGGACAGGGTTGATTTCGAGAACATGGCCATAACGCCGACAGTTCTGCCGCCGGCAATAAGCGGGTGCCCGGCAAAGGAGATGATCCCTTCCTTTTCGGCCCATTCCTGGTTCTCTATCAGAGGATCGCCTTTGACGGCATTAGTCATATGGGGTTGACCGGTAAGGGCGATGTAGCCGATCTTATTCTCTCTTTTAAACTGTCGACAGCTGTATGATCCGTCAAGATGGGTGTACAGTCCGGCGCTGGCCTTTAAGACAAGAATATTCTCCTGCTGGTCCAGAAGCCAGATCCGGGCAAAGGCGGCACCAAGATGGTCTACCATTGCCTGGCAGCAATTCTGCAACACCTCGTCGAGATTTTTGCCTGCCGTGAGGACCTGCCCGATTTCAGCGCCAAGAAACAGGACTTTGACCTGCTCTGCAAGCTGCTCTTCGGTGCTTTTTCTCTCCTTGATCTCCGCTTCGAGGGACCCGACGATTTTGCCGAAGGTAAAATAGAGAACGGTGAAGGTGACAAGGAGAAGAACACTTGTAAAAACAAGGGCCTGGAAGACGAATGACCTCTGCTTTCCAATAACGGAAGAAATGTCATGAAGAAGAAAGATTCCCCCGATCGGCGTTTGCTTGAAGGAAGTGAAGATATGATGAAAATGGACTATATATTTTTTCCCTTCTATTGATATCTGTTTGTTATCCAGATCAAAGATGTTCTCAGGGACTTTGTCGTAAATTGGATCGTTGTGGGTAATCAGTGCATACCTGCCCAGATGGATAGCGTTGATATGTCCGGGCTGTGTTACCTTCTTCCACCTGTCTGCGAGAAAAAACGTTGTGACATTGTCGCGTGTCCTCTGCTTGATATCTTCCAGAATAAGATGAACACCGATTCCGAATTCGAAAGCGCCGACATATTCTCCGTTATAAAAAACAGGCTGAACGATCCTGTAAAAGGGGCCGCGACGACCTATCTCAAAACCTTCAAGCGGCATCTTCAGGCGATTGACTTCGTTTATTATCGGTCGGACACCAGTCAGATCATCCCCAAAATACTCGGGCCAATGCACCCGCAAAAAGGTCACATTATCAGGGAGATGAAAGTGCAATAAGCGAAAATACTCATTGGTCTCCGTCAGCTTTTTATATACGGGCTGGCAGAGCTTATAGAGGCTCTTTCTGTCTCTTTCGACAAAGGCCTTTACTATGTCTTCTCTCTCATCCACAAGGTTTTCGAGCCTCACCCGATACGGTTCAAATGCGTATTTCACCAGATGGTCGACCGTATGTTCGAGTTCCACTTTCTGGACCTCGATTATCTGCTCGATCGCTTCATTGGTATGGGAAATGCCCTGATAGAAATAGGCGCAGGAGAGGATAATAATGATGAGGCTGACAATGAGAATTGCCTTGTTCTTTTCACTCATGTGCTCACGACAAGGGGGGCAGGGCGGAATCTGGACAAAAGGAACTACTATTAACGTAGCAAAAAAGCAAAACAACCTCTTTCAATGATGGAGAAAAGTTGATGAAATGTCAATGACTCTTATGGATTATGAACATATGCCAACGATCTGCATCGCAGTCACAGTCTTTGTATTGCATTTTTTCTTTGATGATGCATAAGATGATTTTATGGCAACCGACATAAAAATCCTGATCTTCCTGCTCCTGGCAAATTTTCTTCCGCCCCTTGCCAAAGTTATTATGGGGAACCGCTTTGACGCTCCGCTGGACGGCGGCAGTGTCTGGACGGACGGCAGGCGTATACTCGGTTCACACAAAACCATTCGTGGTTGCCTGTTTTCCCTCATCGGGTGCGCTCTTGTATCACCTCTGTTCGGATTCAGCATAAGCCTTGGCCTGGCGGCATCCGTTCTTGTTCTTACCGGTGATCTTTTGACGAGTTTTATCAAACGCAGACTCGACCATGAACCGGGCCGTGTTGATCTTGTCCTGGACCAGTTTCTTGAAGGGTTTCTGCCGACAATATTCATAATCCATCAGCAGAATCTTTCCTGGTGGCGCGTCGCAAGTATCATGCTGCTCTTCATCCCCCTTACATACCTGGGATCACGGTTCTGGTATTTCCTGCACTACAAAAAGCCCTTAAAAAACATTCCCCGTCTCATCCGATCTTCCACCCGTTTCAAGGAATGGCGTTCCTGCCATCTGCCGCTCGCCCGCTGGCAGGCATTTTTTAACTTTGAAAATTTTTTCTATTTCCGGGTGCTGATCACATGCTTTTTCAAAGGTATCGGGCTTTATACCAAGGGAATGAAGAATGCACTTGAGATTGAGATAACAGAAGAGACTATGCACGACCCATCGTTACCGTCTGTTTTTGACGGCTTTCGTATCATGTTTTTCTCTGACCTTCATCTTGACGGGAATCCGAAATTAACTGATGTCATCATTGAACGGATCAAGGATATTGATGTGGATCTCTGTCTCATCGGAGGTGATTTCCGGATGGAAATGTACGGCGCCATAGCGCCGGCATTACGACAGCTCAAGCATTTAACCCCTTATGTCAGGTCGACGAATGGTATCCTGGGCGTCCTGGGCAACCATGATTGTATTGAAATGCTTCCGGAACTGGAGGACGCAGGGATTATTCTGCTGGTGAATGACTCCTGGTTTGTTGAACGGAAAGGGGAGAGAATATGGATAATAGGAATTGACGACCCGCATTATTACAAGACACATGACCTTGCAATGGCCTTTAAGAACGTGCCGGAAGACGGATTTGTCATCTTTCTCTCCCACTCACCCGAGGCGTATGAAGAGGCGGCTCCCTATAAACCGGAACTCTACCTCTGCGGCCATACCCATGGCGGCCAGATCTGTCTCCCTGGGCGGGGACCGATCTTTACCCACAGCAGGGCCCCTTATTTTACTGCTTCCGGCAGGTGGAAACATAAGGGGATGACTGGGTATACAACCAGAGGCGTTGGATCAGCAGGCATTCCGGTACGTTTTAACTGCCCTGGTGAAATTGTTCTTTTGACTCTGAAGAAGGGCGAAGGTGTGCGATAAAATTGCTCAAGGCTGTGTTTTCAGTTTTGCTGAGATCGAAAGTGAGCCCGAGTTCAACCTCTGTGTCATTTATTGGCACAATTCGGGAAACAGTGGAAATAGCAATGGTCATCTCTTCAAAAATACGACCTTTGTCCGTTGCAAAGGTAAAGGAAATTGGACCAATGGTATCCGCCTTGCTTAAAGTCTTTACAGGCGCCCCATGCAATCTGACGCCGCCAAGGCTTATGTCCTTGAGCCTGTATTGATGTACCCTCTTTCCTTGCAGAAAAAAGGCACGCGAGGCTTCTGTGGTCGTGCAACGGGATATCATCCTGCGTTCAATATAATAAAGTTCTTCCGGCACCAATGATGCCATGAGTTTCTTGTACCCTTTGGTCATGGAAACAAGAAAACTTAAGATAGGCTTGTCCTGGACTTTAAAAAAAACACACTCGATGTCTTTAAGATTCGTTATCGTTTCCGGACGCTGAAAGATAAGATAGTTACTGTTTTCGTAACGGACGATCTTGCTGATTTTGGCAAAAGACAAAGGAGATTTTTTTGTCTGGAAAGAGACAGGAATTTTCTTTTCAACAATGAATTGAAGCTCTTCTTGAACAGAAATGGGATTGTCTGACCAGAGCTCTTTCATAGGCAAGATGCGACTGAATAAAATTGGTGGTGAGTTGTTAAATTATTCATTAAACTAATTAACATACATAAACAATTTAATCAATTCCGAAGATTCCATACGCGTATGTATTTCGTCAAAAGGGTAGCTTTTGCAAACCGTAAACTGTAAACCATCTCCAATGGCCCTTATAAATCGTGACTCCGCAATAGAGCGTGTCATCAGCATACTGAAAAAACTCAAACCTGACCAGGGGGTTGAAGTTCTCTCATACAAACGCAATCGAGGGATATCCCTCGTGCTCGTCGATAATGACACCGTCTTTCTCCGTGAACGGGGTTACGTAACTGAAGAATATGAGATCCCTATGGATGTGCTCAGGAAGACGATGAAAACACTGGTAAAAAGAGAATTTCCCAGAAGCAGAAAGGTGAGAGTCTATAACATCGAAGGGCCTGAAGAAGTAGGGAGAAAGCGGAAAAAACTCTGATCATGGCCGAACTGCTGCTCAAAAACATATCCAGAACCTATGACAGCTCCGTCACAGCGCTGTCAGACATCAATCTGTCGGTCGAGGACGGCGAATTTGTCGTTCTGGTCGGGCCGTCAGGATGCGGCAAGTCGACCTTGCTGCGTATCATTGCAGGTCTGGAATCAGCTGATACCGGCGAAATTTACATCAACAACACTCATGTCAACGAGGTTGCGCCCAAGGACCGTGATATTGCCATGGTCTTTCAGAACTATGCCCTGTATCCGCACATGACCGTTTTTGAAAATCTTGCCTTTGGCCTGAAGATGAGGAAATTAAAAAAAACGGAGATACAAAGCCGTGTTAAAGAGGCCGCCGCCACTCTGGGCCTGACCGATCTCCTTGACAGAAGACCGAAGGCGCTCTCCGGCGGTCAGCGGCAGCGGGTTGCCGTGGGACGCGCAATCGTCC
Source organism: Desulfobulbaceae bacterium (assembly GCA_030627725.1). Lineage (GTDB taxonomy): Bacteria > Desulfobacterota > Desulfobulbia > Desulfobulbales > DAOVSZ01 > DAOVSZ01. The sequence continues at coordinate 898 of DAOVSZ010000057.1, read as the reverse complement.
GAAAGCCAAAACTTTTTCTCTTTGACGAACCGCTCAGCAACCTTGACGCGAAGCTGCGTGTTGCCATGCGTGGAGAACTGATCAAACTTCATAAGCAACTTGCATCCACAATACTCTACGTTACCCACGACCAGACAGAGGCCATGAGCATGGGGAACCGCCTTGTCGTCTTAAAGGACGGTTTGATCCAGCAGGTAGGCGCTCCGCTTGAGATTTACAACGAACCGGCAAACCTTTTTGTAGCAGGGTTTATCGGCAGCCCATCGATGAATTTTATGCCATGCCTGGTGCAGGAAAAAGGAAAAGATCTCATCCTGCGGTCATCCTCTTTTACCCTTATGGTCCCGGAAGAGAAAAAAAACATAATCAAAGAAAAAGGGTTCGTAAACAGGGATGTGACCTTAGGTATTCGTCCGGAAAATTTTTCTGAACAACACCACAACGAAAGAGTTACAAAGAACACGCTCATACTGAATGTTGAATTTACGGAACTTCTCGGCAGCGAGATCCTTGCAACCTGCTGTCTTGGAAATGAAGAGATTCTTATCAGGCTCCATCCATGCTCATCTGTCCGGGCTGATGCTACGGTTGCCTTCACAGTTGACATGAATGCAGCAAAACTCTTTTGTCCTGATACCGGAGAGAAAATTGTGTGAGCGGTTTACAGTTTACAGTTTACGGTTGACAGTGAAGTGTACTACGCAGAGATAATTAATCCCAAAGCAGGTCCATGGAGAAACTTATGGTTCGACGATATTTCATCTCTTTTGTTCTTTCGGTCCTGGCAACATCTTTTATCCTTTTTCTTTCCGGTTGTGAAAAGGGACCTGTTTCTGAAAAAACAACCATATCCGTATGGTTTCACACCGGCCGGCCGGAAGAAAAGCAGGTTATCGAG
>DAOVSZ010000002.1 GCA_030627725.1 Desulfobulbaceae bacterium | reverse complement strand
TAAAAGCGTATCTATATTCGTCTGCATTTCTTGTGAACATTTCCGGCATCTGCGGTCGTATATTTTTTTTATGGAGTTTGTTGTTTTTCCCTCGTTTCCATCTCCAATAAAAAAAAGGAGCCGGTTTTTCCCGGCTCCTTTTTTTATTTTATGGTTTTCTCTGTGACTCTGCGCTCTCTGCGAGAGATATCTATTTGACGAAATCCTTGCTGCCTGCCACCAGATTGTCGACAACTGATGGATCGGCCAGGGTTGAGGTGTCGCCGAAATCGTGCTCTTCGGTCTGACCGGCGGCAATCTTCCGTAAGATACGACGCATAATCTTGCCGCTTCGTGTCTTGGGCAGCCCTTCTGCAAACTGGATGAATTCAGGGGTCGCGATCGGTCCGATCTCCGCCCGGACATGTTTCTTCAAGGCTGCCCGGAAGTCATCGTTGACCTCAACGCCGGTCATCGGGGTGACATAGGCGTAAATGGTCTGCCCCTTAATTTCATGCGGCGCTCCGACAACAGAGGCCTCCGCAACATCCTTATGGGCGACCAGCGCCGACTCGATTTCCGCTGTTCCCAGGCGATGGCCGGAAACATTGATGACATCATCCAGACGGCCCATGATCCAGAGGTAGCCGTCCTCGTCCTTTCTGGCGCCGTCTTCCGGGTCATAGATTCCAGGCAAGCGGGTAAAGTATGTCTTCTTGAACCGTTCAGGGTCACCATACACGCCACGCAGTATGCCTGGCCATGGTTTTCTGATAACCAGCCGGCCTCCCTCGTTGGGACCTGCCTCAGTGCCGTCTTCACGGAACACGGCTGTGTCAACGCCGGGCAGCGGTCTGGTGGCGGACCCGGGTTTTAATGGCGTAGCGTAGGGCAGCGCGGAAATCAGGATGCCGCCGGTCTCGGTCTGCCACCAGGTATCAACGATCGGAAGTTTGCTCTTGCCGATATTCTCGTGATACCACATCCAAGCCTCGGGATTGATCGGTTCGCCGACGGAACCAAGGATTCTCAGCGAAGAGAGATCGTGCTTCCGGGTCGGCTCAACTCCTTCCCGCATCAGCGCCCTGATAACAGTCGGTGCGGTATAGAAGATGTTGATTTTGAATTTTTCGACCATCTTCCAGAAACGGGCGACATCAGGATAGGTGGGCACGCCTTCGAACATGACCGAAGTGGCGCCGATCGCGAGCGGCCCGTACAGAATATAGGTGTGGCCGGTGATCCAGCCGATATCTGCGGTGCACCAGTAGACATCGTTGTCCTTGATGTCAAAGACCAATTCACACGTATGGGCGGCATAGGTGAGATACCCGCCGGTGGTATGAACAACACCTTTAGGCGTGCCGGTGCTGCCGCTGGTGTAGAGGATAAATGCGGTGTCCTCGGCATCCATACTCTCCGGCTCACACTGGTCGGTAATATCGTCGGCGGAAATGGCTTCGTGCCACCAGAGATCACGTCCGTCCTGTATTGAGACGTCATTGCCGCCGCGTTTTACCACAATACATTTTTCTATGGACGGGCATTTTGCCAGAGCGGTATCGGCATTCGGCTTCAACGGGATGGTTTTTCCGGCCCTTAAGACGGCGTCAGCCGTGATCAGGACCTTGGCCTTACAGTCCTGGATCCTGCTCTGCAGGCTCTGTGCGCTGAACCCGGCAAAGACGACACTGTGGATGGCGCCGATCCTGGTGCAGGCAAGAAGCGCGATCGCCAGTTCCGGAATCATCGGCAGGTAGACTGCGACCCGGTCGCCTCTTTTTACGCCCATCTTCTTCAAGACATTGGCGAATCGGCAGACCTCGGTGTGAAGCATCTGATAGGTATAAACCCGTACATCGTTTTCCGGTTCACCCTGCCAGATGAGAGCGGCCTTGTTGCGGCGGCCGTCAGTCAGATGGCGGTCAAGACAGTTTGCGGAAATATTCAGTTTTCCGTTGATAAACCAGTTGATTTCCGGTTTGTGAAAATCATATTCGAGTACTTTGTCCCATTTTTTGTCCCAGTCAAGCAGTTCTGATGCCCTATCGGCCCAGTAGCCGTCAGGGTCGTCCATGGAACGGTTATACTGTTCCTCGTATTCGGCCATGCTTTTGATGCAGGCCTGGTCTCTGCCTTCCTCGGGTGGATCAAAAACTCTGCTTTCCTGAGACAGGCTGGTAATTTTGTTTTCTTCGCTCATAATGCCCTCCAAAAAAATACATTAATTGTTAAGTGAGTAAAACTACGCATATCCGATTTAATGGTCAAGGAAAAAACGCAATTCCTCAGCTCATTGGGTTCAAGTTATTTATTTCCCATTCCTTATTTTTTTAAGTGTAGTGGATTATAATTCGTAATTCCAGAAATTTGTTCGACCCCGTTTATGCGGGATTATTTTCATTTGAGAAATAACAGCGCAGGCTTTATAATCCTTTTCCGGTGATCTTTTTTAATATAAACAAGTTAGATGAATTACGGGCGCCAATCATGCGTATCAGGCTGATCGTAAGGACCGCATTTATTTTCATTTTATTTTATTCCTGCCTTTTTTTCATACGGCCGTTTCAAGGTATGCAGGCCTTTGGCTGCAGTGAACCTGGGTTACGTAAAATTCCGGAAACGAAGCGCCCTGTGTTTCGGGATAATTTTTCTCTTGTATCTCTCAAAATCGGTATTGCCCGCAGCCTGAATTATCTGTCAAAGATTCCTGAAGACCGGTCCTTCCACTTTGGAGAGAACGATTTTACAGCAGCCCACTTGAAAAACTCCCTGTTTATTTTCAGTTATCTTTTGCAGGAAAGGCATTCTCATGTGGGGCTCACCCGGCTGATTTATGAGAATTTTGATATTTATCGGGCAGTCGGCGCTGCGGATTCCGGCGAGGTGCTCGTAACCGGCTACTACGAACCTGTGTTAAACGGAAGTCTGGAGAAAAGGCCTCCCTATCTGTACCCGCTCTATACAGTGCCATCTGATCTGGTCAAACTCGCCGCGTCGGGAAAACATCCCAAAAAGGTATACAGGATGGAAGCCGGCAAGCAGGTTCCCTACTGGTCACGGGCCCGGATAGAGAAGGAAGGCAAACTTCATGGGCAGGAACTCGTTTTTCTTGAAGACCCGATTGATGCGTTTATTCTCCATATTCAGGGCTCCGGGCGAATCAGACTTCCTTCCGGCGCCATAAGAGGGGTCGGGTATGCGGGAGATAACGGTCTGGAATACAGCAGCATCGGCCGCCTGCTTGTTGCAAGAGGTAAAATGAGCCTTGAGGAAGTGGACATGCCTCGGATTATCCGGTACTTGAAAGATCATCCGGACGAGCAGGAGGAAATCTTCCATCACAACGCCCGGTTTATCTTTTTTCAGTGGCGTGATGATGGAGGCTTTTTCGGTTCCAGCGGCCCTGTCGGCAGTATCGGAGAGCACCTGACCGCCGGCCGCTCAGTGGCCCTTGATCAGAGGTGCTTTCCTGCCGGCGCCCTTGGGTTTCTGCAGACCAAAATCCCTGCGATGGATGATCAGGGAAGGCCTGTCGGCATGAAGCCATTTTCAAGGTTTGTCTTGAATCAGGACAGCGGGTCTGCCATTAAGGGAGCAGGGCGAATTGATATCTTCCTGGGAAACGGCGCCTCTGCCGGGCATGCGGCAGGCCTGATGAAAGAGCCCGGCCGGCTTTATTTTTTTGTGAAAAAAAAGAGTCGCCAACATTTCTGAAATATTTCTTTATTGCATCTTTTTTAAACACCGTTATACAATGATCTGGTAATATTAGGTGATGTTTTTTTATGCATAGCGGCGTAGTCGCGCCGACTCGTATATCGGTCAGAGCCAGACCGGAATCAGGGAGGACAGCAATGAAACAACCGGATATTGACTATTGGATTTCCTGTATGCTTGAGACCTATGGGAATGTCTCCGATCTGAATATTACTGTGGGAAAACCTCTTCAGGTGGAGTCTTCAGGGGTGTTGCAGCCCGTTTCCGTGCGGCCTCCGGTAAAGGAACTGACACCGTTTCAGTCAGAGCTTTTTGCGTTGAATATCATTGGCGGCAACAAACGCCTGCTGGAAGATCTTGTCTCGAGAGGGTCCTGCGATCTTTCCTACTGGCTGGAAAGAAAAGCGCGTTTCAGGGTCAATATTTTTTCTCAGAAGATGAATCTTACCACCATTCTCAGAAAACTGGAAACAACCATCCCCACTCTTGAACAATTGAATATGCCGAAGGTTTTTCGAAAAATGGCCAAGGAGTTAAACGGTATTGTCCTGGTCACAGGCGCCACCGGTTCAGGTAAATCAACAACCCTTGCCGCTCTTCTGGACCGAATCAACCTGGATAATGCTGTCCATGTTGTGACCCTGGAAGACCCCATCGAGTTCGTGCATCCCCATAAAAAGGCGACATTCAACCAGAGGGAGCTGGGAAATGACTTTGATTCCTTTGCCTCAGGCCTCAGGGCCGCTCTCAGGCAGGCGCCCAAGGTAATTCTGGTCGGTGAGATGCGTGACCGTGAAACCATGGAGATCGGGCTTTCCGCGGCTGAGACAGGGCATCTGGTTTTTAGCACCCTGCATACTGTTGACGCAGGCCAGACAATCAATCGTATTCTCGGTTTTTTTGACCAGGAGGAGCAGGCCCAGATCCGGAACCGTCTGGTAGACACCATCCGCTGGATTGTCGGCCAGAGACTGATGCCCAAGGTCGGCGGCGGCCGGGTGGCGGCAATTGAAGTCATGGGTATGAACCTTCGAATCAAGGATGCCATACTCCACGGTGAAAGTGAGGGAAAAACGTTCTATGAGATGATCGAAAGCGGTTCCGCCCAGGCCATGCAGACGTTTGACCAGCATATTCTGCAGTTGTATTCAGAGGGGATTGTCACTGAAGAGACCGCCATGTCGTATGGATCCAGAAAGAGCGCCATCGGCCGTGGTCTTGACCAGCTGAAAGCTTCCAGAGGTGAATCAACGACCGGCATCACCGGGTTGAAAATGGAGCCTGAAGAAGAGGAAGATTATTTCTAGAAAATCTCGGAGGAACAGAGGATGTTATCCCAGTGCCCGCATTGCAAAAAAGACCTTAATTTGAATGAAGCCCAGCTTGCAAAAGTTGAGAACGCCCTGGTAGCCCTGCAGCCGGGAAAATTTCTGAAATTGGGTTGCCCCAACTGCCAGCAGCCGATTGAACTTGATGCTGATGGAAAATCCGCCGGTGAAACGCCATCACCCCCTCCCGCTGCAGCTTTGGCCCAGGACACACACGTAGCCCCACCCAAAGCGCCTGACCTTGGCTGGCTTTCCAGCGGGGCCTTTGAGGAAAAGGACGTTATTGAAGATGTTCCAATGGTCCTTATCCTCATGAATGATAGTCCTGAGAGACATCATGTAAGTGAGGCGCTTGAGGGGATCGGCTATCAGTCGATTTATGCGGAATCAGCAGAAGACGCGATTGAAAAGATGCGTTTTGTGAACTATGCCGCGGTCGTTTACCATACGATACTAGAGGAGGGAGGTCTTGAGAAGTCTACCTTTCACACCTATGTAAGCGGTCTTGCCATGTCCAAGCGGAGATATATGTATTACGTTCTTGTCGGGCCGGAATTTCATACCCTTTACGATCTTGAGGCACTTGCGTACAGCGCCAATCTCGTCGTGAATGATACTGAACTCGGCCACATGGATCTTATCCTTCGGAAAGGGATGCGGGAAAATGAGGAACTGTTCGGTCCCTTTCTTTCTGCATTAAAGGAATATGGCAGAAAATAAGAATTTCTATGTATCTTTCCCACTTCAACTTAAAAATAAAACCATTTGAGATAAGCACGGACCCTAAGTTTCTGTGGCTTGGTGAAAAACACCAGGAGGCCCTTGCCACGCTCAAATACGGAATCCTGGGCAACATGGGATTCCTTCTGCTCACCGGTGATGTGGGGACGGGAAAGACAACGCTCATCAACGCCCTTTTGAACAGTCTGGGTAAAGAGGTTATCGTCGCTACGGTGCCGGACCCGGGCCTGGATCATCTGGATCTTTTTAATTTTATTGCCGCCAGCTTTGACATAAACAGGGAGTTTTCAAACAAGGGATCCTTTCTCGTTCATTTCAGTAAGTTTCTTCACAACGCGCACGCCAACGGCAAGAAGGTCCTTCTTATCATTGACGAGGCGCAGCGTCTCACCTCCGAACTTCTTGAAGAAATTCGTCTCCTCTCCAATCTTGAAAGGATGGAGAGCAAGCTGATAAATATCTTTTTCGTCGGTCAGCATGAGTTCAACGACCTCATCCTGGAAGAGAGGAACAGGGCGATCCGTCAGAGGATAACAGTTAATTTTAATATTGATCCCCTGACGGAGGAGGAAATCGCCGAGTATATCAGCTATCGACTGAAGACCGCGGGAACAGAGAAGAGAATTTTCTCCAAAGAGGCTGTTGGCGCTCTTTTTTCCTGTACCCATGGATACCCCCGCCGCATCAATGTGCTTTGTGATCGTTCGCTGTTGACCGGCTATGTGGAGGACGTGCGGACAATAACCCCTGAGATTGTGGAGGAATGTGCGGAAGAACTGGAGATATTCAGGCCGGCCAGGAGAGCAGTGAAGAAGAACGGAATCTCCGACAGGCAAGCTGGACGACCCGGAGTCGGGAAGGCTCGTTCTGCTGCCCTGGAGGCGGCCGGAGAACCACGGAATGCTCAGGTCCTGCAACCTGCTTTTCAAGAGCGTGCGCCGTCTGTTCAGAATGACCGGCATGATAGTGGGAGCGCTTCTGAAAAAGAGCCCGGTGCCGCCCATGCTGAGGGAGAAATCGAACGGAAAGAGCAGGGTCCGGAAGCATTGTCGAATTTCGATGTGGACCAGGGGCCTTTGCGTTTGGGGATGGGCAGATTTCTTGTTCTGGGTGTTCTTCTCGTTCTTTTGTCAGGAGGATATCTCGTCTATGATGCGGACACACGGGATACGTTGATTATACGTGTTACTGATTATGCGCAAACCTTGGGCATATACAAAGAATCTACTCCTCTTTCCCCTCCGGAAGAGGCGGCTTCCGATCGGCAGAGCTCTCCTGCTGCCGCACCTGAAATGATGCAGGAATCTGCCGATCCTGTTGAGATCGGTCAAAAAAATGCAGGCGGGAAAAAAGTCGAAAACGCTAGATTTGTCTCCAATGATTTCAATAAGATAGAGACGGTTAACGCGTCGGTCTCGCGTTCTTCGCGAGACCGACAAAATCTTGCATCATTTCAGCAGGAAGAACCGCAGCAAGGCGTCGATGATATGCCCGTTGCCATGCCTCCTGAAGAGGGGAGTGCATTGGGAGAAAAAAGGCTTAAAACCGGAGACTCTGTGAAAACAGAATCCGGACCTCCTCCTTCTTATGATTTTTCAAAAATTATTATCCAGTTCAATTTTAATACGAACTATCCTACAAATGAAGCATTTGCAACTCTGAACCGGCTTGCCGAGCTGATGGACCAACATCCTCATCTCAGAATCATTATAACGGGGTATACGGATAACACCGGGGTATTGAACTACAATCAGCGTCTTTCCGGATTTCGGGCGAATATTGTTAAAGGATATCTTGTTGGCAAAGGTGTCGGTTCTTCGAGAATAAGATCCCGGGGCCTGGGGCCTGAAAATCCCATTGCAGATAATAAAACCTCTGAGGGCAGAAAAACCAATCGCCGGGTTGAAATTGAGGCGGTGGAGTGATTTTATTTCTGAGCGAGCCCTTATTTCCCCGCATGGATTTGGGCCTGCCAGGTTGTCTTCATGAAGGCAAAAAAAATACGGCACGTCATAAAAAAAGATACTATATTCCCTTATGCTTTCTTATCTTCTTCTGATATTCTCCTATCTTGTCGGCTCGATTCCCTGTGGTCTTTTGATGGGGAAAGTGGCGGGAACGGACATCCGGAAGTCCGGCAGCGGCAATATCGGCGCAACGAACGTCAACCGGCTTCTGGGTAAAAAACTGGGCGTTCTGACGCTAGCCGGTGATGCCGGCAAGGGCCTGCTGCCCATGGCATTGACAGGCTGGTTACTGACCGGCAACGACTCCAGGCAACTTTGGATACTGCTCTCAGGTTTTTTTGCTTTTCTCGGTCATCTTTATCCTGTCTACCTGAGATTTAAAGGAGGCAAAGGGGTCGCCACGGCACTGGGTGTAGTTCTCTATTGTGTTCCCCCGGCAGTGCCTGCAGCCCTTGTTGTCTTTGCCCTTGCCGTTTTTCTGACAGGATATGTCTCTGTCGGCTCGCTTGCCGCCTCAGCCTTGACACCCTGTTTTGTCTGGTTTCTGAGTGGTTCGCTGGAAAAGACCGTTCTTGCCGTCTGCATTGCTTTTTTCATCTGGCTCAGGCATCGCGAGAATATCGTCCGGCTTATCCATCATGAAGAAAAAAGCTGGAAAAAGGCCCCGAAAGAATGAACAAACGGAAATGGAAGAAAATCACTGAGGCGGCTCTCCTTCTCGGCTTAAAGGACCGCGCCAGTCTGCTGGAGGTAAAAAAAGCGTACAGGCGGATGTGTAAAAAATGTCATCCGGATGTAGCGGATTCCGGGAAAATCGGCGGACAAGGGATAGTTGATATGCATGAGTTGACCGAGGCGTACCAGATCCTGCTGAACTATTGTACCAGCTATCGCTGCCCCCTTTCCGGCAAGGCCGAAGAGGTCCATGATGCCGAGGACTGGTGGATGGACCGTTTCGGTCAGGATCCGCTCTGGGGGAAAGGCGGAAATGGTGATGTTTAGCGCTTACCTAGAAAAATTTTCTCTGGTTTAAATCTTGTGTATAAAGGTGACTATACATGCTTCTGCTTCGATTAAGTTTACGGTTGACAGTTGACGGTTTACGGTAAAAACTTCAAAATCGAAAGAAAAAGGTTTTTAGAGGAGAACAAAACAGGAGCACATTTTATGAGACAATTTCGAATTGATGAGCTGACCCGGGAGGAAAGGGCAAATATCGACAGTTACTTGAAAAGAACGCTTTTGCCCGGCGCGATTGACGGTATGTTCTGGCTGCAGCTCCCGCCGGATCTTCTGGCAGATGCCCAGCAGGGACATGATGCATGCGGTCCTTTTTATTTCCCGGTTGAATTGAGTGAAAATTGTCTGATCTTTGAATTGCTGGTGCGAAGTCAGAGTAACCTGCACTGTTCGTGTATCAGCTATGCCACAATTGCCCAGAGGGATTTCCTTCTTCAATTTATTGATACACTGCTTTTTGAAGAGAAGATTAAGGCGTGATACCCGCAAGACCTTTGCCGCAAAGGTCTTCATTTTTCTCCTGTTTGCAAAAAAACACTACTATGTGGTATTTTTTATTTTTGGGCAATGCTGTTCGCCCTGTGCTGCAGGATCATTTTTGTTATTAACAGGTTACCGCTGCTTACGCCATTAAAGGGGGATGGAGTCGGACGAAGAAAAAACACCTTTGTAAAGATAAATTAGGAGATTTTCTATAACAAAACTTGACAAAACCCCGTGTTATGAGTAATAAAAAATTTCTGAATGCTGATTCATTTTTAAAATAATGATTCAAATGATTCACTGGTTAAGTCATTTCTTTAAAAGCGGTTTCGTGATTTTCTTCAAAGCTTAATCTGCCTGCGGGGAACTGCGGGTTTCAGTTTTAAGATAACCAGATATGAGAGGAGGGGGAGCGTATGAGTGATGAGAATGTAATGGGCAGTAAGATCAGTGGGCTTTACAAAGTGTTGTGTAAGGACAACTGGAGTGCGAATACAGCAGGAATCCTCATCGCTTTGCTGAGTATTCTTATGCTGGCCTGGGCCCGTCCCTGGGGCGCGGTAGGCGCCGTCAGGAACTGGGGCGAATGGATTATTTACGGCGTCGGCCTCTGGGACACCCTGGGTTTCAGTGAGTTGTCCGACCAGCCTGGCGCTTTTCTGACTCATACCGGTTCGGTCATCGGTATCGCGTTTGTCGGAGGCGCCTTTCTTTCCGCCTGCCTTGGAGGGGATTTTGCGTTTAATATCCCGCCTAAGCTGGAGATGATCAAGGCGATGTTTGCCGGTATCTTCATGGGCGTTGGCGCGACCTTGGCCGGCGGCTGTAATGTCGGCGGTTTCTATAATGCCATCGGCAACCTTTCAGCCCACGGTTTTGCAATGATGCTCGGACTTGTTATCGGCGCAATCCTGGGCCTGAAATATGTCTTTTGGGAGATGGAACATATAGAATGGGGCACTACCGGCGGCAAGACCATTGAATTGCCGGGCGCTCTGAAGACAGTCTTAGGGATATGCGCACTGATCGCTCTGGTCTACGGTGTTTACTGCTATGCCGGCAGCGAAGATGACGGCCTTCATAAGTTGTCCGGGATACTGGCCATTGCAGCGGCGCTTGGATATGTATTTCAGCGTGCCCGCTGGTGCATGATCCAGGGCTTCAGGGAGCCCCACATGACCGGTGACTGCGAGCTTGCCAAATCCGTGGCTCTGAGTGTTGTTATTCTGGCTGCCGGCATCGCTATTATAAAGTACAGATTCTCCGCCATGGATGATTTTGATTGGTACTGGATGCAATATGTACGCGGCACCTTTGGCTGGGGCGGCGTTGTCGGCGGAATTCTCTTTGCGTTCGGCGCCATTCAGGCAGGCGGATGTGGAACCGGCACCCTCTGGCGTGTTGGCGAGGGCCAGATCAAGCTGTGGATCGTAACACCTTTCTTCGGCATTACCTGTGCGCTTGGCAGCCTGATAGTCAAACTGAACGAGCTGGAAGGTATGGAAGCCTTTGTGGAAGAGGAGATCACCAATGCCGGAAAACTTGGTTCCTTTCTCTATCTGCCCAACACCTTTCTGGGCTATGGCGGCACCCTGGCTTTGATATTTCTTGTCATGGGAGTCTGGTACGTGCTTGTAGACTGGAATGAGGACACAAATAAATTTACGCTGGAGATGTAATTTATCATTAGCAAAAATATAATTACGTTTTCGTAACTGACAAACCACTTAATACCTGAACAAGGAGGATTATTATGGATGACATTAAAGCTGATGAAGTATTGGATGCCAAAGGGTTGAGCTGCCCGATGCCCCTGCTGCGGACAAAAAAGGCCATTAACAAGATCAGTTCCGGCCAGATTCTGGAGGTCATGGGAACCGATCCCGGTTCAAAGAATGATCTGCCCGGTTGGTGTGAGCGATCCGGACATGAGTTCCTTGGCGCAAAGGACGAAGAGGGTTTCTTTAGATTCTTCATCAAAAAAGGCTAATTCTGCAAAGACTTAAAAATGGTATGCCGCCTCAGAGGATATCTTCTGAAGCGGCATATTACTCTGATATGGAGGACAACATGGCTAAGAGTTTAGGAATTTTTGTCACAAACCCTGACAACTGGCGTCACGTGATGGGTATCACCAAGGCAGCCAAGGCAAAGGGCTCAAAAGTAAAGGTCTTTTTTACATGGTCCGGCACCAAGTGTGCGAAATTAGATGAGTTCCCTGCTCTCTGTGAGCTTGCCGACGATGTCTCGATCTGCGCTGACAGTTACAAAAAGATGGGCTATGAAGTTACCGACGTGCCGGCCGGCCTGACCGAAAAAGAAATGGGTACACAGGCCCAGCATGGCGCTATTCTTGAAGATTACGAGTGTTACATTAATTTATAGGGGGTGAAGAATGTCAGAATACAAGAAAGTCTGCTTTATGTACAGGCATAAGGATTACACCATTGATGGAATGCGTTCCGCCCTCGGTCTGGCCGTAGAAAATATGTATGCCTACGGAGCGGTCCTGGGTCATGAAATGGATACGCTGAATGAAGATCAGCAGGAAGCTCTTGAGATGCTCCGCGACATGGAGGGAGAGATCTACTCCACCGAAACGGTGAATTGTGAAAAGAACGGCGTTGAGAGCATAACCATCGAGGAACTCGGCGAAAAACTGCGTGAGATGACAAACATCATTCCTTACGGGATCAAATAGAGCACGAGGAGTTGAATGCTATGAAAATTTTGAATGTATATCGTTCCGCACCAGATGATACAACAAAGAAATTGGTTGAGATCGTTACCAGGGACCGGGATTCAGACAGTGTTGACTTAAGTGGCGACAGCCCTGATTATGACGCACTTGTCGACAAGATATATGATGCCGACCAGACCATCTGCTGGTGGTAATCCCGGCTCGTTACATCATAGATATTTAGAGAAGTAAAAAGGTCCCTTTGGGGCCTTTTTTTTCTTTGTCGATTTCAATAAAATTCTTTTGAAGTTTTGCGATCTTGTAGCATAATAGGTATACGTACGAGAATGCAGTAGTGAAAATTGAGAAATTAAGCATAGAGTGAGATGATAAAAAACGTTGCAGGCTATTATCATGCTTCCCTGAGTCCTGATCTGCTCCTTACCAATGGCGAGATTGTCGTCATTGTTGATGATGATCCTGCTATTCGGGAACCTTTGAAGATGTATCTCAGCGATCAGGGCCTGGCTGTTGAGGATACTTCAAATGCCACTGATTTGAAACAGGTGCTTTCCTCGCGCAAAGTCGCCTTGGTCCTTCTGGATATCGGCCTGCCGGACACCGATGGTGTTACTCTTATCCCGGAACTGGTGAAAGAGTATCCTGACATGGCTATTGTCATGCTTACCGGTGTTGCGGACCTTCAGACAGCACTGGACTGTATCCGTAAAGGCGCCGATGATTATCTCTCAAAACCGTCCAAATTTCATGAAATCCTCTTTGTGGTTAAAAAGACCCTTGAGAAACGGCGCCTTATCTTCGAAAATCGGAAGTATCAGGAAGACCTGGAAAAGGCCCATTTTCGAATCCAATTGATGCATCAGCTTTCCCTGAATATGAATTCAGTCTATCTCAGTACGGTGGAGCTGGATGAAATTCTTCGGGCTATCCTGGTAGGTATCACTGCAAACGAGGGCTTGCGGTTCAACAGGGCCTTTCTCGTCATGTTCGATGAGAAAAATCAGGTCCTGGAAGGCCGTATGGCGATCGGATCGACCTGCAGGGAGGCTGCGAGCAGGATATGGCATGAATTGGAGGAAAAGGGTTTTAACTTCCTGGACCTTGTCAAGAACATCAGAGAGAGTGAGTGCCAGAACGATTCCGAAGTAAATAACGTGATCAAGAATATCCGTGTTCCAATCACGGATACCGATCATATTTTGATTAAATCTGCGCTTGAGCGAAGAAGTATCCGGGTCAGTGAAGAAAACGGCTGCGCACCCATTCTTCTGGAGCGAAGAAATATCTGGGTGAACGCCCAGAACGGCGACACCCTTCCGGAGCATCTTGACAGGAGAGACAATAATGGTTCCTCCGGCCTGCGGTTAGAGGTTCCTCATGGGCTTATCGAACTTTTAAACGAAGCTAATTTTGTCGTTGTTCCCTTATACTCCCCTGGCAGGTCCTTTGGGGTGATTATTGCTGATAATTTTATTACCAGGAATCCAATTACCGACAGTCACATCAGCGCGCTGGAGCTTTTTGCCAGTCAGGCGAGCCTTGCCATTGAGCATAGTCACCTCTATATGGATATGCAGGCAAAGATCCATGAGCAGGAGGAGTTGTATCACGAACTCGATAAAAACAAGGACCTTCTGGTTGATGCCGAACGATATTCAGCGCTGGGACAGATGTCTGCCCAGATGGTTCATGTCATTCGTAATCCTATTACCTCTATTGGCGGCGTTGCGAGAATCCTGGCCAAGAAGGTCAAGGACAAGGAGTGGGAAAAATATCTCACGGTCATGATCAAGGAGACAGCCCGGTTGGAATCAACGCTTGAGGATCTTTTTGATTTTGTTACCCAGTCTCAGCTCAGGAAGGAGCAGGTATCACTCTACAACCTGATAAGAAAGACCCTGATGCTTGTTCAGAAGAACCTGACTGACCAGAATATTGTCGTTGAGCAGGATTTTCATGAACTGGAACCAGCCTTGTTTGCAGATCCCAGGCAGATGCGGCAGATGTTTCTGCACATCTTCAAGAATGCGATTGAGGCAATGCCATCAGGCGGTACTCTTGGACTCCTGGTGCACGTTGAAGGAGACTGGATTCAAATAACCATAACCGACACCGGCGTCGGGATGGCTGATGCACATCTCGATAAAGCAAAGGACTCTTTTTTTACCACCAAAACGTATGGGACTGGAATGGGCCTTACAATGGTGGAACGCGTTCTCACCGCACATGGCGGGCATTTTGAACTGGAGAAAAAAGAGGTGGGAATGAAGGTGAAGATTCATCTGCCTGCTGCATGTAAGGATGAAACGCAACAAGAAAAGTAAACGTTCAGAAGCACCGCATCCCGGCAATCCTAGCGTTCCGCGCTTAGTTGCGCAACCGACAATTGGCTGCCTTGAATAATTGCCTTTTTCGTCGATAGCTGCGTCGTTGTCAAAATTAAAAATGCTCACATACCTTATGTATGCTGCGCTTTTTAATTTTGACACTCCTTGCTCTCAACGAAAAATTCTAATTATTCAAGATACCCAAAGTGGTGGTTTTGAAAAAATCCGTGAAGTAACTGCCGGGCTCCAAGACATCAGACGTGTGCGATCGTCTGTAATCCTGCCGGGAATTGTGTCCAAGAGCGGATGAAACGCTCTTGAATCTTCACTCCTGCCTCCAATGATAGAATCTAAAAAGATAGCAGACATTACGACTGCGGCTAAAGGCGGCCAGCCCGCAGCCAAGCCGCAGATGACCGGACCCGCTCAGAAGGTCACTGCACCTTCTTTGAGCGGGATTGATTTTGCGCTTGGGAAATTATTTAAGGCCCGGGTGGTCCTGATTGAGGCGGATGGCCGTGTTGTGCTCGACCTTGAAGGCCGGGAGATGACGGCCAAAAGCCTTACTCCTCTCAAAGTCGGGGACGAATTCTGGCTGGAGGTCAAAAAGGCGGACCAGGTTCCTCTTCTTGCCACGGCCGGGAGAAAAGGGGCGATTGCCGAATTGCTTCGGTTCTTTCTCTTTGACAGCCCTCAACCGGCTAAGGCGCTTGAGGCGCTCGCAGGTGGTTCTGGAAAACTACCAGCCCAAGGTTCTTCAGAGGCCCAGGCGCTTCTTAACCGGATCTTTCAGGGAATTACGGAGAATTCACTTGGTCGGGAGGCGGACCTGGAAAAACTCGTTAAAATAATCTCCTGGTTTCATGGCGGAGTTCAGAGCGAAAAGAGATCAGTATTCCCGGCAAGTCTCATGAAGCAGTTAAACACTCTCGTGTCCTTGATGGAGAAGCAGGGAGAGGGGCTGATAATTCAGGAGAAAGCAGGCCTTGCCTCCTTAAAAAAAATGGCTGAGATGCTTGAGGCGATGCGGTCAGTCAATACGTACCCTGTTGAAAAGAGTGATGTGCCGTTTTTCCTTTTCCCCTGTTTTTTTTCAGGCGCCAATGGCTGGGGGGAATGGATGTTCAGCTTTGACCGGGATGGTCCGGAAGCAGATCAGGAATCCTCAGGGTATCATCTTGATTTTTTTCTGAATATGAGCAGGCTTGGCGATGTGCATGCGCATGTGAAGATCAAAGAATCGGCGCTCAACGGCTCGATTGTTTTGTCAAGCAAGCCGGCGCTGGCCCACCTTGAAAGTTTTCTTCCGGAACTGACTGAAAAAGTCGAGAACCTCGGGTACTCGCCGGTGAATTTTTCCTGCTCGGTGAGCAGAAGCGGGACTCTTCAGCAGTTACATAAAACCCTGCAGGAAAAAGCAGGCCTTAAATCCTTTGCCATCCTTGATGTAACCGCTTGAAATCATTTCCTATGGCCGGCGATCGCTTTGGCTTTTCCCTTTCCACGCATCCATGAGATCAGGGCACCTAGAATGCCTGTTGCGGCAGCTGTCAGGTAGGCATATTTCAGCGCCGACATGAAATGGTCTGTATGGACTGTGGAGAAGTCTTTCATGTCCAGGCCACCGGTCAGGCGGCTGAAAAGGACCGTAAAGACGAGCCCTGCCAGGGCGATTCCAAGGAGCATGCCAAGGTTTCTTGCCGTGGCGAGCAGGGCGGCAGAAGCGCCAGTGAATTCTGTTTTGACCCGGCGCAGCACGGATGCGCTGTTTGGCGAGAGAAACATGGCCTGCCCGCATCCTAAGAGGGCGAGCCGCGCCGCAACTTCAACCGGCCTAGAATCAGGCGTCAGCCCGGCCAGCAAAAAAAGACCGGCAGAACTTACGAGCAGGCCGAAGGTTGACAAAAAACGCGCGCCGATATGGTCTGAGAGCCAGCCTGCTAACGGCGCCACCCCCATAACCGTCATGGGTATTGCCATCATGATCAGGCCGATGCGTGAACTTGAGAGTCCGATCACGCGATCGAGATAAAAAGGCGTCAGCATAATGACGGAAAAAAGGACGGTGAAAGAGAGGATAGCGCTGAAAATAGCTGCGCTGAAGAATTTTTGATGAAAGAGATGAAGGGGCAGCAAGGGATGAGGGGTGATTGTTTCCAGGCGATAAAAAACAAAAAAACTGACCCCGGCGGCAAGGAGAAAAAGGACTAAGGCCTGATACGACCAGTCAGGAGAGGTTGCATGGCTGAAGGCAAATGAAGCGAAGAGAAGTGTAATGGCCCAGGCGACCCCGCCAAGCCAGTCAAACCGTTTGGTGATTTTTAATTTTTTGTGCATCGGGATAACAGCGCGGGCAAGATAGGAAAAAAGAAAACCGATCGGAACAGTAAGAAAGAAGATGGACCGCCATGAGAAATACTCGATCAGAAAACCACCCAGCGAGGGGCCGGTCATCAAGCCGAGCGAAACGGAAATTCCGATCAGCCCGAGACTGCGTCCAAGCTGTTCAGGGGGGAAGGTCTCCTTGATAATGGCCGGCCCTGTTGACATCATCATTGCGGCCCCGAGTGCCTGGAGAAAACGGGAGGCAATCAGCCATGAAAGTGAGGGAGAGTAAGCGCAGGCAAGCGAGCCGACGGCAAAGATGAACATGCCGGAAGAATAAACTTTTCCGCGGCCAATTCGGTCGGACAGGTTTCCCCATACAAGCAAACTTGATGTAATGGTCAAGAGATAGATCATGACGACCCATTCGGTCGTCTGCAGCGGGCTCGCAAACTCATCCATAATGGACGGAAGGGCAATATTGACCATGCTGCTGTCCAGGGTGGACATGAAGACGCCGACAGCAACAGTCAGGAATATCGGCCACTTATTCTTTTCAGGTTGGAGCAAAACTACTCCTCGGTGAGAGAGAGGGATGTCGGATTTTGACGGATCCGCAAATTATTCATCTATAAAGTAGTAAAGAACCTTCTGTCTATAGTATAATAGAAGGAATCAAGAAATGTTCATAATTAACTGGTTTTCACGATACATATCAACTTTTCAAAGTGCCATAAATTATTTCGCTGGAGGATTCCGAAAATTTTAAGAATTGGTTAAATTCCTCCAAATTCCTCCAAATCCTTGCATGAAGAGATGATCTCGATTAATATTGACCACATTTTGTGGAGATAGTCACTCTTTTGAGCAGACCCTGACATGGAAGGCAAAAGTAATGTTCTCGGCTTTTTATCATATGTATAACTTTAAAAATATCGCGCTCTGTTTTGTTATGCTGGTTTTTTCCCTTTTAGGAGATGCCACTCTCTGTAGCGCCGCCAATGCGCCGGGATTTCTCCTTCCGTCGGTAACAGATACGTCTATTGTTGATGCTCGTGATTACAGGGGAAAGATCGTTCTGGTGAATTTCTGGGCGACCAGCTGCAGACCATGCCGGTTGGAGATCCCGGCCCTTATGCGTCTGCAGGAACAGTTCGGGCCGCAGGGTTTTTCCGTGATCGGCATCTCAATGGACCGCAGCATGTCGAGAGTCTCGAATTTTGTTGAAAGAAAACAGATCAACTATCCGGTTGTCATGGGGGACTCTAAGGTCGCCAAGGACTTTGGCGGCATCTTCGGCGTACCGGTCTCATTTCTGTTTGATCGGGCAGGCAATCTTATCCAGAGCTATCCCGGACTTGTCGACCATAAGGTCTTTGAACGAGATATTAATGCGTTGATGCATTGAAACAAAGCTTTTCTTTATTGACATTTTGACGATTGTATAGAACTTATATTTTTTAAACAGTTGCAATTTTACTAATCAAAACAAGGAGACGGAAAGAATGAGCAAGAAATTACTTACGCTGGCTTTGGTTATTGGTTTTACGTTGACATCTGTGGGCATCAGCTATGCAAAGTTCAAATGCACCGTAGAATCTATTGATGGTGGCAATCTTGTCCTGAAAGACTGCAACGAGAAAAAAGCCGGCAAACTGAAGGTCGGAGATAAGGTCAGCATCACCAAGAAGAAAAAGAAACAAATGGAAGGCTGCTAATTCCAATAGTTTGAAAAAAGCACTTTCTGTAGAAAAGTCGCCGGGCATGGATGGCCGGGCGACTTTTTTTTTGTACCAGTCCTTGAAAATGCTTGTTGATGCGTTTTTTGATATCGCGCATAGTTGACGCATAAAATTTTTCCCCCAACAGTTTCAGCCCATGGATTATTTCTATGCTGTCTTTTTAGGTCTCCTCCAAGGAGCAACCGAGTTTCTGCCGATTTCCAGTTCCGGGCATCTTGTGTTGATGGAGGCTTTTTTGGAGGTTGAACAGGCGGGACTGGTCTTTGATGTTGCCCTGCATCTTGGGACCGTCATGGCGATTCTTGTCTATTTCCGTCATGATTTTGTTGCAATGGCAAGGGCTGTGTTTTATTTCACGGCTCAGGGGGATAATGAAAAACAGATGCGGAAACTGGCTCTGTTTATCTGTGTGGCTACAGTGCCGGCAGTTATTGCCGGACTGGTATGGGGAGGGGCTGCAAAAACGTTTTTGCGTCAGCCGGCAATTGTCGCCTGCGCTCTGGCAGGAGGAGGGGCGCTTCTCCTCTGGTCGGAAAAGGTCGGCAGGCATAATCGGGACCTCGGTTCAATCACTTTTGTGGATGTGCTTTTTATCGGATTCTCCCAGGCCTTTGCGCTTGTTCCCGGTGTGTCGCGAAGTGGCATTACCATGACAGCGGGGCTTTTCCTCGGCCTTGACAGACAGGCGGTTGCCAGGTTCTCCTTTCTTCTCTCCGCACCGATAATTTTTGGCGCCGGGATATACCATGTCCCGGAGATACTTCAACATGGGATATCTGATGGACAGCTTTTGTTTTTTCTTTCAGGCATCGTGACAGCGGCCCTTTCAGGCTATCTTTTTATCGCCTTTCTTCTCAAATATATCAGAACACGCTCCTTTGAAGTCTTTGCCTACTATCGATTTCTCGTCGCCGGAATAGTTTTTTTGGTTCTTCTCGTCCAATAAAGATGCTGATATACGGCTGATTGCTAAAACGTAAATGTACTGTTACATGAGAACGCTGCCATGCCTGTTTACGAATATGAACATTGCAACAATGGGTGCAGTCGGGGCAAGGTCTTTGAACTCACCCAGTCGATCACCTGTGAAAAGCTTGTAAAGTGTCCTGAGTGCGGCCAGGAAGTAAAACGGCTTATCTCCCTTGTCGCTGTTAATACACCCAAAACCAACAGCGACCTGAAGAGCGCAGGCTTCACCAAGCTTGTCAAGCGAGATAATGGCGTGTATGAGAACGTGACCGCAACCGGCAATGAAAGCAAGATCTGGGACGCATCCAAACCCGAGACGATGCCGCATCTGCATAAAAAGATCAGCGACTAATTTTAAACGAATACAGGCACCGAATCTGGCCACGATCAGTGCGTCCAGGTAAGCGAGCTTGCGAGACTCCGACATAGTCTACTATAGTCATCCACCCTGCTCGAAGTCTGCGCTTATCTGTGACCATCTTCGTCACCTGTATTCGTTTAAAGTCGATGATTTTTCTGTTTATTAAAAAAAAATCCTTTTGATTTCCTGTATCGCAATCTCTCTTTTCAGCTTTAATTTGCAAAAAATCCATCGGCCATTTATAATAGCCCCTTTTTTTCCGGGAGGTTCCTATTGCGTATCATGATTGTTGGCGCCGGCATGGTCGGTTATCACTTAAGTGAAAAGCTTTCAGGCGAAGGCCAGGCAGTGGTGCTGGTTGATAACGACAAGGGAAAGTTGCGCCGAATTGAAAAAGACCTGAACATCCTGACGATCCACGGCAGTGGCGCGTCAGCTAAGGTCCTTGAAGAGGCGGGGATACATCAGACCGATCTTTTTATCGCTGTTACCGACAGCGATGAGGTCAACCTGGTTGCCTGCATCATGTCGAATCAATACAACGTCAAGACCAGGATCGCGCGTGTCCGGAATGAGGACTTTTATTCTCAGGGTGTGCCGTTAAGCGAAAAAGCGCTTGGAATTGATCTCTTGATCAGTCCTGATCTGGCTATGACCGATGAGATCATCAAGCTCTCCACCAGGTCGGATGCCTTTGAAATTGCCGAATTTGCCGACGGGCAGGTCGTTCTTCTCGGCTATGAACTGTTCAAGGGAAATCCCCGCGTCGGCAGGTCTCTTTCCATGCTCGGAGAGCTCAAGGGGGTTGTTGTCGCAATCACGAGGGAAGAGGAGACCATTATTCCCCGAGGTGACGACAAGATAGAAGCGGGCGACAAGATTTATCTTGTGACGAGGGAAAAAGATATCTCTGCTGTCGAAGATTTTTTTCATTTTGAAAGCCGTTCTCCTGACAAGGTTTTTGTCATTGGCGGAGGCTCCATCGGCTATCTGGTTGCCCGCCGGATGGAACAGAAAAATATCAGCGTGACCCTGGTTGAGAAGGATGCCGTGCATTGCGAGTACTTAAGCGAAAAGCTGGAAAAAACGGTGGTGCTGAACTGTAACGGGCTTGAAGCGCATGATCTGCTCGAGGAAGGGATTGATCGCGCTGATCTTGTTATATCCGTGACCGATAGCGATACGACAAATATTCTTTCCAGTCTGCTCGGCAAACATCACGGCGCCACGAAATGCATTACTCATATCAGCCGGCCTGATTTTGTGCCGCTTCTCGGTAAGCTCGGCATTGATGTCGCCTTGAGCCCCCGGCAGGTGGCTGCTAATATGATCTTACGTTTTGTCCGCGGCGGGGGAACGATCGTTTCCGTGGCAACGCTCCTTGGAAGTGATGCCGAGGTCATTGAAATCAAGGTGCCGGACCGGGACCTCTTCCGGGATGTTCCCATCAAATCCCTTTCTTTCCCGAGAGGCGCCATTGTCGGGGCGATTGTCAGAAACGGCGGTGACCGGCAGGTGCTTATCCCTTCGGGAGACACCAGGCTGCAGCCTGATGACAATCTGGTTATCTTTTTCACGAAAGACGCCCTCCATGCCGTTGAAGAGTATTTTGCCGCGGAGTAAAAAATATGCGAACCGGCGGAGTCTTAAACGTAATTGGCAAGCTCCTGATCCTGCTTTCTTTTTTTCTGCTTATTCCCATCCCCTTCAGTATCTATTACAGCGACGGCATGGTGAAGGCCTTTTTGCTCAGTTCTGCCTTGGGCGCCTTGCTTGGCGGAATACTTGTCGCTCTCTTTGTCGCTGACGAGGACCTGGGGTTCCGGGATGGTTTTGCGGTTGTTGTCTTAAGCTGGGTTGGACTTGCCTTTCTGGGCGCCCTCCCTTTTTATTTTTCCGGTCAGGTTCCTTCGTTTGTGGATTGTTTTTTTGAATCGATGTCAGGTTTTACCACTACCGGTTCAACAATCCTGGAGAAGATCGAGGTGTTGCCGGAGAGCGTCCTGCTCTGGCGCGCCACAACCCACTGGCTTGGCGGCATGGGTATTATCGTTCTCTCGCTTGCTATCCTGCCGCTCTTGGGCGCCGGCGGGATGCAGTTGTTTCAGGCGGAAATGCCGGGTCCGACCAAAGACCGGCTGGCGCCGCGGATTCAGGATACCGCCAGAATTTTGTGGACCGTTTATGTTCTGTTCACGCTTGTCGAGATTCTCCTTCTCATGCTTGGCGGGCTGACGTTTTATGATGCTCTCTGTCATTCATTCGCCACCCTGGCAACAGGAGGCTTTTCGACCCATACCGAGAGTGTCGGGCATTTTCAGTCCGTGTATATAGAAACAGTCATTATCATTTTCATGTTTCTGGCCGGGGTCAATTTTTCACTCCACTATCAGGGCCTCATCAGGGGCCGGGTGTCCTCCTATTGGAAAAGCGAAGAATTTAAGCTGTACGTAAGTCTGATCGTTGTTGCCGTCGTGATAATCATGGTCGCCAATGCCTTTGGCGGGATCTATGAGCATATTCAGGATAATGCCAGGGCGGTCTCTTTTCAGGTCGTCTCAATCCTCACGACGACCGGTTTCGGCACGGCTGATTTTGACCATTGGCCCCCGGTGTGTAAGGTCCTGCTCGTCTCGCTCATGTTTGTCGGCGGTTGTGGCGGGTCAACCGGCGGCGGGATCAAGGTGTTCCGCTTTCTTCTTTTTTTCAAATATGCCCGTTTGCAGCTGCATACTCTTGTGCATCCAAAGGCGGTCGGTACGATCAAGATGGGGAGAGTGAGGGTCCCCCGGGAGGTAAAAGTCGCCATTCTTGGTTTTTTTTCGTTGTATAGCGCCTTTTTTATATTTGCGAGCCTGCTTGTGACGGCAACAGGAGTTGATATTGTAACCGGAATTACGGCTGTTATTGCTACACTCAATAATATCGGTCCTGGTCTGCATCTGGTCGGGCCGGCCCAGAATTTCGGTCATCTTCCTGTCCTGGCAAAATGCGTATTGATTTTCTGCATGCTGGCCGGGAGACTGGAGCTTTACACCGTGGCGGTATTATTGACCCCCGGGTTCTGGGCCATGGCCCGCAAGCCGGTCTTTCGCTGGCAGCAGATAAAAAATGGGAAACGTGATGGAGTTTCGTGATAATGCCTATGATGTTCTGGTGGTAGGAGCGGGTCATGCCGGATGTGAGGCGGCGCTTGCCGCCGCCAGGATGGGCTGTAAGACAGCGATCTGTGTGATCAATGTCGACAGCATCGGGGCCATGTCCTGTAATCCGGCCATCGGCGGTCTGGCCAAAGGCCATCTGGTAAAGGAGATAGATGCCTTGGGTGGCGAAATGGCCAGAAACATCGATGCCACCGCCATCCAGTTTCGCCGGCTTAATACCAGCAAAGGCCCTGCGGTCTGGTCGTCGCGCGCTCAGGCAGACCGGCTCTTATACCGGCTTCGCATGAAGTCCGTGCTGGAGAGACAGGAAGGGCTCGACATAAAACAGGCAACAGTTGACCGGTTGCTGATAGAAGAGGGGCGTGTGGCAGGGGCTGTTACCTCTCTTGATGAGGTCATAAAGGCCAAGGCGGTCATCATTGTCACCGGCACCTTCTTAAACGGACTGATTCATATCGGACTCAAGAATTTTCCTGCCGGCAGGATGGGAGATGTGCCGTCGTTGAAGCTGCCTGGCCATCTGAAGGAACTGGGATTTGCGATGGGCAGGATGAAGACGGGCACAACGCCGAGGCTTGATGCGACAACCATCGATTACTCTGTTCTGGAAGCCCAATACAGTGATGACCCGCCATGTTATTTTTCTTTTTCAACGACAGGCAGTCCTGCGCTTCCCCAGTTTCCATGCCATATTACATATACCAACCGGAAAACCCACGATATCATCAGGGCAGGCACGGACCGGTCTCCGATGTACGCCGGGATCATAGAAGGTGTCGGCGCCCGTTATTGTCCCTCTGTGGAAGATAAGGTAATGCGGTTCCCTGAAAAGGAACGACACCAGATATTCCTTGAGCCGGAAGGCATAGACACGGTCGAGGTATATCCTAACGGTGTGCCGACAAGTCTACCTGTTGATGTACAGATGGCAATGCTTAAGAGCATAAAGGGTCTTGAGCAGGTCAAGATGATACGGCCCGGATATGCGATAGAGTATGATTATGTTGATCCGCTGGAGCTTACTCCCTCTCTTGAGACGAAACGGATTTCGGGACTGTTTCTGGCCGGGCAGATCAACGGTACTTCCGGATATGAAGAGGCGGCGGCGCAGGGGCTTGTGGCGGGAATTAATGCGGTCAAATATGCCGGAAACGAGGAGCCGCTGATACTGGACCGGGCCCAGGCCTATATCGGTGTATTGATCGATGATCTGGTGACTCTGGGAACAAAAGAGCCGTATCGTCTTTTTACCTCGCGGGCGGAATACAGGCTTCTGCTCCGGGAAGACAATGCCGACCTTAGGCTACGGGACATCGGCTATGAACTGGGGCTGGTCGATCAAAAGACCTATGAGGCTTTTCAGGCAAAACGAGAAGCTGTTGAAAAGACCATTTCTCATCTGGAGGCAACAACGGTGAAGCCCGGACAGGAGGTGAATGTGCTCCTTACGGAATTGGGCAGCGTGCCGCTGAAGCAGCCTGTAAAATTGTCCGACCTTATGCGTCGACCGGAACTCACGTTTGATGATCTGAAAGACCTGATTGATATTGAGTCCGGGATTTCAGATGATGTCAGCCACGAGGTCCAGGTCCAGGTGAAGTACAAGGGGTATATTGAGCGTCAGATGGAACAGGTGGAGAGGTTCAAGAGGATCGAGTCTGTTGCCCTGCCGGAAGAAATCGATTATGCGGAATTTTCAGGATTGTCCAATGAGGTTGTTGAGAAATTGACCAGGATCCGGCCGAAGTCACTGGGACAGGCCTCGCGAATCTCAGGAATAACACCGGCCGCGATCTCCGTTCTGCAGGTGCATTTGAAAAAAATCGGCTTGCTTTAACCCTCTTCTACAAAGACAACCACTTGGTTTCTGCCGTTGTTTTTTGCCTGATACAGGCTGTCATCCGCCTTTTTGAGAAGCTCTTCCGCCTCGGGAAAAGAGTGTGCGTCACTGAAGGCAACACCGATGCTGATGGTCATTTGTATTGTTTCCTTTTCGTAATAGAAAACTTTTTTTTCAACGTTTTGGCGTATACGTTCGCAGATACGTTGAGCTTCTTCAGGTGTTGCCTCAGGCAGGATGATCACGAATTCCTCTCCGCCATACCTGCCTAAGGTGTCATATCCCCTTAAGCTTTCAGCAAAAAGATTTGCCATCTTGATCAGAACCGTATCACCGCATTGATGACCATACGTGTCATTGATTTTTTTAAAGTGGTCAATGTCGATCATTGCCAGGGCCAGCGGCCTCTTTTTGCGGGCGTGAATGCACAGTTCCATCTTGAGTTTTTCCATCAGGCTTCTTCGGTTCTGAATACCGGTCAATTCGTCAATCTGGCTCAGTTTTTCGAGCTTTTCTTTTGACTCCATCAGCTGGTGCTGGTTTGTTATCCAGTCAGTTATGTCAAAGACTGAGACCAGAAGGCGGACGGTTTCTCCCATTTTGTCCTTGAGTGGCGAGAGAATAACCGTCTGCTGCATATTTGACAGCTTGTTAGAGAGAAGGGAGCGGCTTGAAGGAAAGGGAAAGAGATACTGGTTTGCCTTATTTGTGAAAAAGGCAGGAGTTCCGTTTCGGAAAGATTCGCGGGCTTTTTTTGTAAATTCTTTATGGATCAGAGAGGGGAAGAGGTCATAAATAGGTTTTCCAAGTACTTCTGAACGGTCCAGCAGACTATGCTCCTCCATCCATTTGTTCCAGAATTCAATCTCGAGGAACGAATCAAGCACAACTACCCCGATGCTCAGGTGGTCGAGTAATTGGTCACGATTATGCATAGCCTTTTCCGGTTTGAGAGTTGTTCAACCGATTTTGTACTCCTTTATCTTGTATAAAAGTGCAGGCAGACTGATTTCAAGGATCTCTGCCGCCTTTGTCTTATTTCCTTTCGTCTCCTCAAGTGCCTTGGAAATCAGCTGCCGTTCCAGGACTTTTGCGTTTTTCTTTATAGAAAGCCCCGCGCTCTGAAAACCTTCAGCATTCACTTCCGTCTTGCGGAATATATCCGGCGGAAGATTTTCTGCGGTGAGCACATTATGGTCGGCAAGTGCCATGCACCGTTCAATGATGTTTTCAAGTTCCCGGACATTTCCCGGCCATGGATACTCAAGCAAAATCTGCATGCATTTGCCGTCGATCTTATCAATGTCGATTCCAAGTCGGGTATTATATTTTTTTATAAAATGGTCAATAAGGAGTGGAATATCTTCTCTTCGGTCGCGGAGAGGTGGAATTTCAATAGTGAGAACGTTTACACGGTAATACAGGTCTTCTCTGAAGGTCCCTTTTGATACCTCCTCTCGGAGATTTCTGGCGGTCGCGGCAATGATGCGAACATCCACCTTGACTGAATTGGAACCGCCCAGAGGTCTGATTTCTTCTTCCTGAAGGGCGCGGAGAAGCTTCACCTGAAGAGCCAGGGGCAGTTCTCCCATTTCATCTAAAAATAATGTCCCTCCGTCCGCCTCAACAAAGAGACCTTTTTTGCTGCGGTAGGCATCGGTAAAGGCCCCTTTTTCGTATCCGAAGAGTTCACTCTCAAGCAACGTCTCCGGAATGCCGCCGCAATTTATGTCTATAAGAGCGTGGTGTTTCCGGTTGCTGTTATAGTGGATTGCCTTGGCAATGAGTTCCTTACCCGTGCCGCTCTCGCCGGTGATGAGCACTGAAGTCTTGTAGTCGGCAATTTTTTCTATGGTCTTGAATATTGACAACATGCTGCCGCTTTTGGCGACAATTTTTGAAAAGGTATACTTATCTTCAACCTCTTGTCTGAGCCGGAAATTTTCCTTGAGCAAAGAATCCTTTTCCTCAACCTTTTTCAAGGTGAGCAGGATCTCCTCTTCAGACTGAAAAGGTTTGGCAATAAAGTCACTGGCCCCTAATTTGACAGCCTTGACAACGTTTTCCATGTCGGAATGGGCCGAGATAACGATCACGCTGGCCCGGATATCTTTTTGCCGCAGATTTTCCAGAAGAGCAAGCCCGTCCATCACCGGCATATTGATATCGGTTATGATATGATCGTATGCCTTTTTCTCAGCCTTTTCCAAGGCCTCCTGCCCGTTGTCGGCCAGATCGGTAACATACCCGTTGTCGGCCAGAAGTTTTGACAGAAGTTCCTGCAGGACCTGATCGTCATCGACGATCAGGACTTTTTTGTTTTCAGTTTTTATCATAATTCTAGAATATTATTGTTTTGTCTTTCTGTAAAGAAATTTAAGTGTGTTAAAAAAAATGGTGGTGGATGAAAAAAATACAAGGTTTTGCCTTGTCAGGGAAACAGCAACATTTTGGTGTAAGAGATGATTTCAGGCTGAAAAAAGAGATAGAGCAAACTCCCGAGCGCAAGAAACGGTCCGAACGGAATGACTGTTTTTCCACCTTTCCCCTGCTTGATCATTGCCCCGATGCCCGCAACAGCGCCGGTCAGCGAACTGCTGAAGATGACAAATGGCAGAGATTGCCAGCCCAGGAAGCCGCCGATCATTCCGAGGAGTTTTATGTCACCGCCGCCCATGCCGTCCCTTCTGGCTATCAGGTAATACCCTATTGCCACGGCGTAGAGGCTGCCTCCTCCGAGCAGAATCCCTAATCCGGAATCCTGCCAAGACACAAAAGGGTTGATAAAAGAAAAGGCAAATCCTGCAATAATCCCTGGCAGGCTGATGAGGTCCGGTATGATCTGATGTCTGAAATCAATGAAGATTATCGCAAGGAGAGCGGCAGAAAAGACAAAATAGATTCCGAATGGAACGGAGAATGAAAAATTTTTATACAAAAAGAGAGACAGCAGGGCCATAGAAAGTTCGACCAGAGGATATTGCCAGGAAATCGGTTTTCTGCAGCTTCGGCAAGCGCCCCGCAGAAGCAGAAAACTGATGAGTGGAATATTGTCATACCAGTTGATATTTTTTTTGCAGTATGGGCAGTGGGAGGGGGGGAAGACGATTGATTTTTCTTCTTCCGGAAGTCTTAAAATGACAACATTCAGGAAACTGCCGACAACGGCCCCGAAAATAAAAGAGATTATGGAAGGGAGATTTTCCATCATAAAAGATTTTTTTGATGATGCCGGAGGAGAAAAAAGTTATATCTTGTGTAACTGTTCAGGTGTGGCTGCAAAATTATTCTAAACGATATGCTGTAACTATTCAGATGTGCCCCATATTTGGACAAGCAGGCCTGCGAGTCTATAGCCCGCCTATGTGAGCAGGCCTGATCGTTCAGGTAAGCGAAGCGTAGCGGAGACTCCGAAGATGGGGTGCAGCTGAATAGTTACTCTCATGTTAATAAGAGACGGATCAGGATAATGCAATTCATTTTCAAAGTGAACTTATGATTTTATCAATTGATGAGTCGATCCAACGCTTCAAATCGGAGATAATCGCGCCTGACTGGCGGTTGAATCAGAAAAGGGCAGACCTTCTTGATGCTGCCATTTCATGTATGAAGCAGCGTTTTAAGAGCAGAAAGGCTGCGCTGGCGATCCTTGTGATGGCCGCCAATGTCCTTGAGTACGTCAAGAAACGAGGTGATAAGTTGCCGCCTGATTCGATAGATTTTCTGAAAGAGGCGATGGCCCATATCGTGACACTCTATGAGGACCCTGTTTTTGATCCTGAAAAAGATGAGAAGCTTTTTCAGACTGTCTATTCACGCTTTGAAAGTCTGAAAAAGAAAATTAAAGCGCAAGGCCGGGAACAGAAGGAGATTACGAACAGAGAGAAGGGAGAGAAAGAGGCCGCGAAGAAAGAGGTGGCCCGGGAGATAACCCTGACTGCAACTCTGGCAGCGCCTGGACGTGTGGAAGAGTCGTCTCCGGCAACAGTGGTCCCTGATGAGGAGGATGAGAAAGATGCCTCTGTTCAGGATGAACAGGAGCAAGGAGTTGACTCCTTGGATGAAAATGAACAGCCTACAGTGGTTTCTTTTTTGCAAAAACCGAATGATCATGCAATTGAGGGTGTGGCAATAGATAAACTGGTCAGCGAACTCGAAGCTTCACTGCATAAGACTGAGGAGGTCGGCGCCGCAATCCGTGATTTGTTGGATGAACTGACCACAGAGCAGAAAAAACGAGCGGAAAAAACAGAAGGACCTGGACCTGGACCTGAACAGAGGGCAGAGGTTATAGGTTCTGATACGGGTAGAGCAGAAGACCAGCCGCCTGAAGAGGTGTTGACGGATCCGGTTCGAGAGCAGAAGGAAACAAAGGCGTGCCCGGCAACAGAGATACGATGTATCACCCTGGGCGAAAAAATTGTAGCGATGCCGGAAAGTGTTATTTCAATCCACAGGGCTGTTACCTCAAAACAGCGAAAGACCTATCTGGATAAAAACAATGTTCCTCTCGGCGATTTCAGTCGCTTCATGCGAGACCTGTCAAAACAGTTCAAGGGCGCTCTCTCTGCGGTCAAAAGTAAAAAACTCAAAAAAATCATTCTGCCTGTCATGGTCCCGCGAGGGATGGAACTTCCGGATATGCCGGATGATAACGCGAATGAACTGCTTGTGGTCTGCCATGGACAATGGTGTGGAGTGGTTCTTTGCTCAGAGGTGTATGCAGAGACAAAGACCATGGAAAAATTCAGGAAAGACCGGAATGGCGACATCGCCGGTATTGCCTTCACCGCAGATGGAGAGGAGGTCCCGTTGCTTAACGTCGTGCCTGTGCTGCGGCGTGAAGGGTTCCTCGTGATGACATAATTTCGGCGAGCCGGAATTATTATACGCAGCTGCGCTGCTGTTTTTTTACTCCTTCAACTCCTTTTCAAGGGTAACAGCCTTCTGTCGGGTCACTTGACAGCTGTACAAATCGATGATAAATGTGCATGGGCACTGCTCAAATCTGACGGAAGTTCTTGCTTGCAGTTGAAAATTATATAATAGTGGGAGAAGTATTTTAAAAAAAAGTGTGTACAACATCAGGCCATTGAAAAGGGCTGTTCCTGAGGGTTTTCATTACAGCCCGGCAGGCTGAGAAAATTCATGGGAGTCTTGAATGTCTGCGGCTGGTCACGATGAGGGAGGTCACAAATGGAACATGATGAACGGCGGAAAAATACCCGGGTTTCTTTTCACACGACTGCTTCCTTAAAATTCCCTGAGATGAGTTTTGATAAGTGCGAGACCAGGGATTTAAGCATCAAGGACGTTTTTGTTCTTGGTGTTCAGGGTGTTGAGGTTGAAGATGAGTGTGAAGTGATTCTCCACCTTTCCGGAATGACCAGTGACCTCAACCTGACAATGCGTGGGAAAGTTGTTCGTGTTCAGGGAGATGGCGTTGCCATATGCTTTTTCGAGATTGATCTGGACAGTTTTTATCATCTGAAAAATATTGTCTATTATAATACGGAAAATCCGGACGAAGTTGCCAATGTGGTTGATGATGAAGGGGTTGGGGGAGTGTTTGTAGATCATTGACATGGAGACGGGCTCCTTCTTGTTGTGACCGTAAAAAAACACTATAGTTTTAAAAAAATTAGACAGGATAGCAGGCTGGAGAAGTCAAAATGAAAAGCCAAGAACGCCGCAAAGAGTCCCGAGTTCCGTACAGGACCACCGTAGATCTTATCTTTTCCGACAAAGAACATAAGACACTCAACACGCGGGATTTAAGTGTGATGGGGGCCTTTGTCGAGGGGGTTGATGGCCTTGATAAAGGGGAGAAGTGCAAGATCACTATTACCTTTATCGGTGAAGCAAGCAAGCTTACTCTCAATTTGAAAGGAGAGGTTGTCCGGGTGGAGGAGGATGGAGTCGCTCTCGAGTTTCTTGATGTCAATCGTGACTGCTTCTATCACTTGAAAAATATCGCCTACATTGCGCACGTGAATCCGGATGACATTATCTGCACGAGCACCAGAAAACCGGTTGCCAAGAGCATTGATCAGTTGACGCGGGAGTTGGAAATGGCCCAGGAAAAGGATTACTGATTTGTAAGAGGGTTTGGCACGAGAGTCTTTGTATGAAGAATTCGTCATCGAATGACAAAAAACAACAGTTTCATTTGCGAAAAAGGCCCTTTGTAATAGTGGCCTTTTTTCTTGCCCTTTTGCTGGTTGGTGTTGTCACAGGTGAACCGCCGCAGGTACTTTCCCAGGCAGTTCAGATATGCTTAAGCTGTATAGGGATCGGCTGAAATGGAAGTCATCAGAAAGTTTGTCCAGACGATTACCGCTATTCTGTACAACGGTTATTGGGCCTTCCCGGTCACAAAGACGATTTATCAGGGGCCGATCAAGGTCATCTGCTCTCCCGGGCTCAACTGCTTTTCTTGTCCTGCCGCAACCATGGCCTGTCCTATAGGCTCTCTGCAGCAGATGCTGGCAGGGGTGCGTTCCGCTTTTGAAGTCGGTCAGTATCATGTGGGGCTGTATGTTATCGGTTCTTTAGGAGTGCTGGGCGGTTTTTTCGGGCGTCTTATCTGTGGATGGGCATGTCCCTTCGGGCTGCTCCAGGAGCTGCTGCATAAAATTCCTTCCAGAAAGTTTGACGTTCCCCGGCCTTTGCGGTTCTGTAAATATTTTATTCTGTTGTTTTTTGTTGTTCTCTTTCCTCTTTTTCTTGTTGATGAGTTTGGTTTTGGCCAGACCTGGTTCTGTAAATTTATCTGTCCTGCCGGCACTCTTGAGGCAGGGCTTCCCCTGCTGGCGTTGCGGCCAAGTCTGACGTCCGCCGTGGGCTTGTTGTTTTTTAATAAACTTATTATCATGATAGTTTTCATTGTCTGGAGTGTGCTGTCGAGCCGGCCTTTTTGCAGGACAACGTGCCCGCTCGGTGCATTCTACGCTTTCTTTCACCGTGTCAGGCTTGTGAAACTCCGGCTTGATACGACAAGATGCACCCATTGCGGGGCCTGCCATCACGTCTGTCCCATGGGTGTTAAGTTTGATGAGTCCCCGGATGATGCCGAGTGTATTACCTGCCTGAAATGCATGCACCAGGCCTGTAAATATGATGCAATTTCTCTTGAAGCAGGCGGTATTCCTCTGGGAGGTACTCTGGCTGGAGGCCCGCTTCAGACTGCTCCTAAGGAGAATGGGTAGTGATCAGACACAGGAGAACCGGATGAGAAGATTATTTTTTCTTACATTCTTATTTGTTTTTTTGTCATTTTCTGTCGGCCACGCCGAAATGGTGAGTATTGGCGGCAAAAAGGTGAACATGCGGTCGGGGCCGGGGAAAAAGTATACTGTTCTATGGGAGTTGGGGATAGGCTATCCCTTAAGGGTTATCG
>DAOVSZ010000049.1 GCA_030627725.1 Desulfobulbaceae bacterium | reverse complement strand
GGTCAGAAGAGTGACCAGATGCTCTTTCTTGTTGTCCAGCTCTCTGGAGGCGTCAATCTCCTTGAGCAGCGATTCAATCGGTTGACGGATGTCGAGGCCGTATTTATTCAGTTCGGCGGTGTTTGCGCGGTCCAGGACAAGAATACTGTAATAGGTGACTAGAAGTCTTATGGACGGTTCTCTTCTGAAAAGGTAGGACTGGCCGCCAAGTGTATTCAGAAAGAAGCAGGCATATTCATACAGACCTTTAAGGGGGAGATGAATGGAAAACTCGCTGGATGTGCACGTGTCAAGGGTTGACCACAGGTAAAAATCCGCAAATATTGATTCCACATTCTCTTTATTTCTGGCGAGAATCTCTTTGGCAAGAGAGATATTTTTGGGTCCAAGCAGGCGGTAGAAATGGGATGTGTTCTGAAGTATGGTAAAGAGGTTATCCGTCTCTCTCGTTATTATAGGTGGATTGGTAAAGAGTTTTTTTGTCAACTTCTTGAAGTGGAGAGAGGCGCCGCCGGTCAGTTGATATGCGGCGATATAGTCCTGGTTGTCAAGGGAGGTAAAGAAGTCGAGAAGTCTGGCGCTGATATCTTTGCAAGAAGTTTTCGTCAGCTCAGCTGATATTGGAAGAGCAGGCCTTTCTGGTTCTGCCGAGTCTGATGGCCCTTCTGGAATCTTTTCTTTTTCTTGAGCAATGTCTTGGCGTAAGCCTGGTTCGCTATCCGTGGGTATTGCTATGTTCGGGTTGAAAAAATCATTTCTTTTAAAATAAAGAAACCCTATAATGACAGCAACGGCAATGACTGACAGAATGAGGGGAACATTTATTTTTTCCTTTATTTCTCTTCTTCTGCGTCTTCGCATACTTTGATCGTCAATAAAGTTTTAATTTTTTCAAAAGTGTTTAACAAACAGTCTATCGTGCTTCTTGGATTTCGTCAAATAATTTCAATAGATACGACAATACTTACAAGAATTGAGTAATATCATGTCTGGGAGCCAAACAGTCACAAAAACCAAACAAAAAAAGTGGTATGAAAAATATCTGCCTTTTGTGGCAAGAGGCCCTGAAATGCAGATAGAATGGCTTGCCTCTGCATTCAGAAAGAAAATATTAACTCATGAAGAGATTACTCCTTATATCAAACTGTTGCTCAGTGATTTATCAGAAGAACACACGGAGCAGCTGAAAGAAATATTTACTTTTTTAGAGAGTACGGTGGTTGAGAAGATGGTGCTTGCTGTAGATATTTATGATACGCCGAAACTGTTCAGCTTGATCCCTGATCCGACCGTAGCACAGGCCGTCATTGCTTTACTGAAAGCGCCTCCTCCCTATGAAGCTTCCCCTTTGCTGCTTTTAGACAAGGTGTATCAATCAATTCATGAGGCGTCTGATGGGCTTCTTGAGGAAGCGGCAACAACATTGGGATCAAGCAACACTGTGCCGAAACATTTTGAAGAGGCGTATGCGAGATATCAGGAGATTTTAGAGGATCAGAGGGTATTAAGTTCACTCTATCCAAAGGCAAGGTAAGCGTAATTGTTTACGGGTTAGGAACAGAAAGGGCTCCTTCTTCATAAAAAAAGCTGGAGCCCTTGTGGCTTTTTACGGAACGTGTCGGCGCTGCGCGGATGAACACTTACTATTTTTTCGCCATTGCGCGTTTGGAGGCCTTGAGGGGATTTATTTTGACCGTTGTGGCGGAGAATTCAGGTTTTACATGGGTTGCGAAGTTGCATATGCCCTGTTTCCATTTTGCCTCAGGATTGGCGTAAGATTTGCAATAACTTGTACTGTCAGCTTCTAATATTCTTTCGCAACCGGTGCATTTTTCAACGACAGCTCGAAAGAGTCCGCTGCTGTAAATCTCACTGGCAGCAGTATCTTTGGCTTGTTTTGGCGTTTTTGTAGCCATGGTTAAATCCTCCTTACTCGTATCAGCCTGGAATGTATAAAAGAAAATTTCTTTGTAATTATCGAAAACGCGTAAATTTAAATTATAAAGGCATGATTGTCAATTTGTATTTTTTCCGATGCATGAATAATAGCCAATATATCAACAAAAAGTAAAATGGCTATTGTATTTGAAAAATTCTTGATATAAAATCAACCTATTAATAATTCTCAAATTTTTCATATTGAGGTAAGAAAATGCCTGTCTTTGTATGGAAGGGAAAAAACTCATACGGTGAAAAGCGAAAGGGAAAGGTTGAACTTGCCAATGAGGCAGCAGTCAAAGCCCACCTGAAAAAACTCAGAATTACCCCGAGTATGGTGAAGGAGGCGCCGAAGGATGTCTTTGCAGATATAGCCCTCTTCCAGCCAAAGGTTACAGGCAAGGATGTTGTTATTTTTACCAGGCAGCTGTCAACAATGATTGATGCCGGCCTGCCTCTTGTTCAGAGTCTTGAGATATTGGGTGAACAGCAGGACAATATTACCTTTAAGAAAAAATTAAGAGAAATCAGATCAGACGTTGAGACGGGGAGCACGCTGGCCGATGCCATGAAGAAGCATCCTGACGTCTTTGATAATCTCTTCAGTAACATGATAGAGGCCGGGGAGATTGGCGGTATTCTTGATACTATTCTTAACCGCCTTGCTCTCTTCATGGAAAAAAGCATGGCCCTTAAAAAGAAGATAAAGGGCGCAATGACCTATCCGGTTATCTGTATTTGTATCTCCTTTGTAGTCATGGCCGTTATGCTGATATTCGTGGTGCCGGTTTTCCAGGAGATGTTTGCCGAATTCGGATCAGCCCTTCCAGCTCCCACCCAGATGGTTGTGGACATGAGTGAGTTCGCAAAGGGTAATTTTCATTTCATTCTTGCCGCACTCTTTGCTGTTATCTATGGAATAAAGAAGATTTATAAGACGGAAAAAGGACAGACAAAAATTGATGCCCTGCTTCTTAAGATGCCGATCGTCGGCTCATTGCTTCGAAGGGTTGCCGTAGCAAAATTTTCAAGGACACTCGGCACCATGCTGCAGAGCGGCGTCCCAATCCTGGAATCATTGAACGTGGTTGCAAGGACCTCCGGGAACAAGGTGATCGAAGGCGCTGTATTCAGAGTGGCGGACGCTATCCAGGAAGGCCGGGCAATTTCCGAACCCCTTGAAGAAACAGGAGTGTTTCCCGGTATGGTTGTGCAGATGATAAATGTTGGCGAGTCAACCGGTGCGCTCGATGTCATGCTGAGTAAAATTGCTGATTTCTATGATGAAGAGGTTGATCAGGCGGTGGAGAATCTGACCGCCGCCATTGAGCCGCTGATGATGGTCTTTCTCGGCGGCATGATCGGCGGCCTTGTGATCGCTATGTATCTGCCGATATTCAGCATGGCTAGCGCTATAGGGTAACATGGCAACCAGTTTTAAATGTGCCCTGTATGTATGATCGCTCCCGGAATTTCAGATAAGAGATATTTTGTAGTGAAATATGCTAAAATCATTCAGGAAGTTGCTTTTTGGAACCGAGTTGTATTAAAATAGTTTTATAATAATAAAATTGAACAGCATTATCGAATATATTGACTTGACAAATATAAGTCATTTTGATTTGTTACGGGTTTAATACTGAGAGCGAGGAGGATGATTCGGCATGACATTGACCAAAGCGGATTTGATTCAAAAAGTCTATCAGGTGCATGACCTTACCAAAGTCCAGGCTGCTGACGCGGTAGAGGCCTTCTTGAAGATTTCCAAGGACTGCCTGCAAAGCAGTGATGATCTTCTTGTAAGCGGGTTTGGTAAATTCAAGGTGAAACAGAAGAAGTCCAGACGCGGCAGAAACCCACAGACCGGCAAAGAGTTGATCCTGGATGCTCGAAAGGTGGTTACTTTCAAGCCATCAGGGATTTTACGAAACAGGATAAACAGCTAATGATTTATCTAACGGATCACGGGTAGAACTGTAGTCATTACCAACATCAGTAGTAGCGAAAATTGTTTAGTTTTGATTGGAATCAGGTGATTGTCGAGTGAAATCAGGTCACCTCAAGGACGGGTTGTGTTTCCGTATCGGAAATCGCCCGTTTTTTTGTGGATTAAGAAAGAGAAGACAAAAACGCTTCAACAGCTTGCAGAGATGGTGGATGGAGAGGTCCGGGGAGATCCTGGTCTTTTGATTTCCGGCGTTGGTGATATCCATAATGCCTTGCCGGGAGAGATTACGTTTATTGTAAAAAAGAGCATGACACCACTCTTGAACGAAACACGCGCAGCAGCGGTGATAGCGCCTTTAGATGCTGTAGTGGAAGGCCTGCCGGCTCTCTTGGTCAGGGACCCATATCTGGCAACAACCATAATTCAAAACGATCTCTGCCGCAGACCTTTTGCAGGGGCAGGGGTGAGTAAGGCTGCTCATATCGGGAATGATTGTATCCTGCCGAATGAGGTTTCAATAGGCCCAATGGTTGTTTTGGGAGAAAGGGTGTCACTGGGAGAACGTGTTGATCTGAAACCCGGAGTGGTTATTGGAGATGATGTTGTCATCGGTGAGGATACTGTGCTCTATCCTCATGTTACGGTCGGGGACGGCTGCAGGATAGGTTCGAGGGTCATTGTTCATAGCGGTACCGTCATCGGCAGTGATGGTTTCGGGTATGCAACTGATACATCAGGGCATCATGTGAAGCGTCTCCACAAGGGTATTGTCCAGATTGACGATGATGTTGAGATCGGCGCTAATGTCTGTGTCGACCGTGCGACCTTTGGAAAGACATGGATTAAACGTGGGACCAAGATCGATAATCTTGTTCAGGTCGCCCATAATGTTGAAATCGGAGAGGACTCGCTGATGGTTGCTCAGTCAGGAATTGCCGGCAGCACAACATTGGGCAGAGGTGTTGTGATGGGGGGCAGGTCTGCTGTTGCAGGTCATCTCATAGTGGGCGATCAAGTTGTCGTTGCCGGAATGGCCGGTGTTACCGGCAGTCAGGAGAGCGGCGCCGTTGTCTCCGGCATGCCCGCCATACCTCATAAGAAGTGGCTTCGTGCAAGTATTGTCTTTTCAAAACTGCCGGACATGGTGAAAGACATAAGAGAATTGCAAAAAAAGCTCGCAAAGCTTTGTGGGAAGGGTCCTGCGGCTCAGGGGCATGAAGAGTAGTATTTGATGGTGAACGGTTACAGTATGGTGTTTGGGCCAAGTATTCAGTCCCACCTGTATAGTTACGAATAACGTTTGATTGTAACCGGTCGAATGGCCGAAAAAATGGAGGAGAAGATGAGTTCCAGTTCTCAGGAAATTGACATTGCGGAGATCATGCGATTGCTGCCGCATCGTTATCCTTTTATCCTGGTAGATCGTATTCTTGAGGTGGAACCGGGGAAACGGATTGTCGGGTTGAAGAATGTCACAATAAATGAGCATTTTTTTCAGGGTCATTTCCCGACTGAACCGGTTATGCCGGGTGTGTTGATCCTTGAAGGAATGGCCCAGGTCGGCGCAATCCTGGCATATCTTTCAGACCAGGAGATGATCGGCAATAAGATGGTCTATTTTGCCGGGATTGATGGTGTCAGGTTCCGGCAGAAAGTTGTTCCGGGAGATCAGCTGATAATAGAGGTTACGGTGAATAAACACAAACGGAAACTCTGGAAGCTTGATGCTACTGCCTTTGTGAATGAAAAGAAAGTCACTGATGCGCAACTCATGGCAACATTTGGATAAGAGTAATGAAAAAGAAAATTAAAATTCATCCGACTGCTGTTGTCGATCCCAAGGCGGAACTTGACAGTTCGGTTGTGGTCGGGCCCTATTCGATTATTGAAAAAGGCGTGAGCATCGGAGCAGATACGGAGATACGCCCTCATACCGTTCTTGAGGGGCTGACGACAATCGGCGAAAGAAATAAGATCGGACCCTTTGCAACTATTGGCGCTCCGCCTCAGGACTTGACGTATAAAAAGGAAAAAACAAGGCTTGATATCGGTCATGATAATCAGATCCGAGAATACGTCTCAATACATCGAGGCACTCCCTCTGGGCATGGCGTAACAACAATAGGAGACGGTAATCTCTTTATGGCCTATTCACATGTCGCTCATGATTGCAGGATCGGCAATCATGTCATTATGGCAAATGCGGCGACTCTGGGGGGGCATGTAGAGATCCAGGACAGGGTAACCCTGGGAGGCCTTGTTGCCGTGCATCAATTTTCAAGAATCGGGGAGTATGCGTATATTGGCGGCATGTCAGGCATCAGCAAGGATGTCCCGCCTTATATTATCGTGGCCGGGATCCGGAACCAGATGCGGGTCACAGGGGTCAACAAGATCGGTTTGAAAAGGGCCGGCTTCAAGGTTGATGTGATAAGAAAAATGAGCAAGGCCTATACGATTATCTTCAAGGCGCCTGAGTTGCTGCTGCAGGAGGCGCTTGACAAGGTCATGGAGGAATTTTCAGACTGTGAACCCGCGATGCGGCTGGTGCAGTTTTTCAGGGAATCGAAACGGAGCGTAGTGAGAAGCAGCACGGATGAGTAACAAGATCGGAATAATTGCTGGAGGCGGTCAGTTTCCTAAGCTTTTTGCCAGAGCCGCTAAAGAGGACGGGCGGCGGGTTGTTATTGTAGCACATGAAGGGGAATCCTCAGCCGACCTTGAGAAAGAGGCTGATAGTTTTTATTGGATTAAACTGGGACAGCTGGGTAAGATCCTCACATGTTTTAAAAACGAGGGTGTTCAGGAAACCGTATTCCTGGGGACGATTACCAAGACAAGAATATTCAGGGACATACGTCCTGATTTAAAGGGCTTAAGCCTGTGGAACAAGATTAACGTCAAGCACGACGATTCTATCTTAAGGGCAATAGCGGCTGAACTGGAAAATTCAGGAGTCAGGGTACGGGAGTCAACCCTCTATTTGAAACATCTCCTTTTTCCAAAAGGCATTCTGACCAGAAAGAAACCTTCGTCACATCAGCTTCAGGATATAAGGTTCGCATGGAAAGTCGCCCGAACTCTTGGCGGACTGGATATTGGCCAGAGCGTTGTCGTTCGGGACAAAACAGTTCTGGCTGTTGAGGCCATCGAAGGCACAGACGCCTGCATAAAGCGGGGGGGGAGCTTAAGCAAGGGAAAGTCGGTTGTTGTCAAGGTCAAAAAACCGAACCAGGATTTTCGTTTTGATCTTCCTGCCATTGGCCGGGAAACCATTCACAGCCTGGCAGATGTAGAGTCGTCGGTTCTGGCTGTTGAGGCCGGGCAGTCCTTGCTGTTTGACAGGGAGGAGGTTGTCCGTCAGGCAAATAAGGCTGGAATTGTGGTCGTGGGAATAGAAGAGATTCCCGACGGTGAACTTGTCTACTGAGTTATGCTGACTCCTGACTCCTGTATTCTGAAATGTCTATGAAAGCCATGATTCTGGCGGCAGGTCTGGGGACACGACTTAGACCCTATTCGCTGTCACGCCCAAAACCGTTATTTCCAGTTATTGACAGGCCGCTGCTGTCATTGATCATTGACCAGTTGCGACAGGCCGGTTTCGGCCCCATTGTTGTCAACGCCCATCACTTGAGCAACCAAGTCAGGACACTTCTCGCCCCTGAAAAAGACGTTTTTATTCAGGTAGAGGATGCAATCCTCGGCACTGGCGGCGGCATCAGAAAGGCCATGGATTATTTTGATGATGCCCCGGTCCTGATTGTGAACGGCGATACGTACCATACCATTGATCTTGCCCGGGTATATCGCCGGCATATTGAATCAGGCGCCTTGGCGACACTGGTTCTTCATGATTTTCCACGATTTAATACTGTCTCGGTGAACGATGATGGGTGCATTTCCGGCTTTGGCAGGGAGATAACATCCCTTCAGGGTTCGCTGCAACAGCTTGCCTTCACAGGGATTCATGTCATTGAACCATCAATTCTTGAAAAAATTCCTCGGGATATTTTTTATAGTATCATTGACTGTTATCGTGAGTGTATCAGAGATGGAGAATCTGTCCGGGGACTCTGTGTCAGGGACCATTTCTGGAGTGATATGGGTACGGTAAACGATTATCTGGATCTTCATGCCTTTCTTTTGCAGGAAAAAAAGAACACAAAAAGAGTCTCTGCCTTTGGTTCATGTTTTTACATCGGGGAGGATGTGCGTTTGAGCAGTACTGTTCAGCTCAATGACTGGGTATCTATCGGTTCCGGCGCCAGGATCGGGGAAGAGGCCTCTCTGGCCCGGGTTGTGGTCTGGGACAACGCCGAAGTTGCTCCCGGGACGGTCTTGCAGGATACCATTGTAATCTGATTTATTAAGGATCTCCGCTATGACTCGGTCGGAAACCGACAGCACGGTGAAGAGTATTTGCTTGGTTCTCGAGCAAAACGATCTCATCTCCGCCGGTTGTGAGTGTCAGGTTACATCCCTTTCAGGAGACGGATCCGGAAGGCGATTTCTCAGGCTTGCCTGTGCCGGCAGTCCTTCATTTTTTGCCGTGCTTCCTGACCCGGATGCTGCAAAGGGCATGGCTGAGGCGAGAGCAAGTTATTTGATAGGGAAGCATCTCGGCGCATGCAACATACCAGTCCCGAAGATTTACGCTTATGATGATCATTCAGGTCTCATAATCTTTGAAGATTTAGGAGACCTTCTTCTGCATCAGTATCTCCTCGACCATCATGAATCCTCTCTTTCTGTTCAGGAGTATTATAAGAAGGCCATTTCCGCCCTGTGCCGGATGCAGCTGAATGGAAAAGACGATTTTGACCCGGCATTCTGTTGGGATACCCCTCGATATGACAGACAGCTCATGCTGGAGCGTGAGTCCGAATATTTTATGCAGGCATTCTGCCGGGAATATCTCGGTCTTCACTCCTTTGATCAGGGTCTGGAGAGGGAGTTTGCGTTCCTGGCCGATCGGGTGGCTCTTGAACCGGCGGATTATCTCCTGCACAGGGATTTTCAATCAAGAAATCTGATGATTGTAGACGAAGAGGTGCGGATTATTGATTTTCAGGGCGCTCGTTTCGGCCCATTGGCATATGATCTGGCCTCCCTTCTTCGCGATCCCTATGCCGGGTTGTCGGAAAGGTTGCAGAATAAATTGTTTGACTATTATCTCTTTAAACTTTCAGATAAAATTCCACTTGACCCTGACAG
This sequence comes from Desulfobulbaceae bacterium, assembly GCA_030627725.1. Classification (GTDB taxonomy): domain Bacteria; phylum Desulfobacterota; class Desulfobulbia; order Desulfobulbales; family DAOVSZ01; genus DAOVSZ01. Next base: position 2,624 of record DAOVSZ010000049.1, on the reverse strand, counting down.
CTTCTATGAGGGATATTATTGTATATCAATACAGCGAAACCTGCAGGTTTTGGGCGCCTATGCCTTTTTGTCGCACCAGAAAAAAAAGAAATTTTTTTTAAAATATATCAAACCTGCCGTATCTTCACTCTATCAACACCTTTCAGAGCCTCAAGGTATGGCGGTTTATCCCTGTCTTCGTGCGTTGCTGAGAAAAATAGTAAAGATGGTTTAATAAAAATATGAAAAATGATCAATGCCAGCTGGTGGCGCTTGTCGGCAGGGCAAATGTCGGGAAATCATCGCTTTTTAATCGTATGGCGAAAACAAATAAGGCAATTGTCGATCCGACCCCCGGAGTGACCCGCGACCGTCATTATGAACGGGTTGTCTGGCACGAGAGGGCATTTATTCTGGTCGATACAGGCGGTATAGAGATCGAAAGCGGCGCTAAGATGTCTTCGCTTATCCAGGAACAGACCTGGGCTGCGGTGGAAGAAGCAGACATCATCTTTTTTGTGCTGGACGGAAAAGACGGCCTGATGAAGGACGATTATGAGATAGCGAAAATGCTTCGCAGGTTTCAAAAACCCCTTTATTTTCTGGTAAATAAGGTTGATGGCCCGGAGCATGAGCATGAGAGGGTAGGCCTGTTTTATGAGCTTGGCGCAAAGGATCTGTGGCCCGTTTCTGCCGCGCATGGTTTTGGTCTTGGAGATTTCCTGGCGTATTTTGTCGAGGATATTCCCCCTGTCGATGTTCCGGAGGTTTCTGAAGACACAATAGGCCTGGCCTGCATCGGCAGACCGAATGTAGGAAAATCTTCGCTGATCAACAGGCTGCTTGGAGAGGACCGGATGATCGTGTCGGAGATTCCCGGGACAACGAGAGACTCGGTTGATACCCTGCTTGAGAAGGATGGACAGAGCTTTCTTGTTATTGATACTGCCGGCATCAGAAGAAAGGGCAAGGTCAGGGACAAGGTGGAAAAATTCAGCGTCATGCGGGCCCTTTCCTCTCTGGAGCGATGCGATATCGCGCTTGTTCTTATAGATGCCGAGGAAGGGATTACAGAGCAGGACACAAAGGTGATCGGCTATGGGTTGGAGAGAGGACGCGCCTGCCTGGTGCTGGTTAATAAGTGGGATTTGATTAAAAACGACAAAAAACGGCAGAAGTGGGTCCTTGATGAAGTTGAGATGGCAACACGTTTTATCGGATATGCCCCGATGCTGAAGATTTCAGCTCTGACCGGCTTTGGACTAAAAAGGATTTTCCAGGAATTAAAAAAGGTGTATACGCAATTTTCGAGTGAATTTTCCACCAACCGTTTGAACAAGATCCTGGGAAAAGCGGTTGAAGAACATCCCCCCTCCTTGTATCGGGGGAGGAGGCTGAAGTATTACTATACGACACAGGTTTCAACAAAACCCCCCTGTTTTGTGGTTTTTGTAAACTACCCTAAAGGGGTCCATTTTTCGTACTACAGGTATCTTGTCAACCAGTTCCGAACAGGTCTCGGACTGGAAAATTCACCTCTGAAAATTGTGCTGAAAGAGCGTAAAAGGAAAAAATATGGGTAGCCTTTTCCCACGCTATCATGAAGCCTTAAGATCCTGCAGTCTTATCTGGTACAGATTCCAGTCGTATGTCCGTGAGGCAAAGTACGGCAAGCTGGATTTCCGGATGAACTACTGGCAGACTACCTTTGAAGAAATCTCCCGTTGCCTGGCGGAACATTTTGAAAAACTCGAAACACATTTCAGGGATGCTCCGGATGACACCTTTTTTCATGGAGCGCCGGGAGTGCTGGGAGTTGTTGCGGCGAAAAAGCATAAAGAAAGCGGCGTTGCTTTTGATCATTGCCTTGGGGTGATCAAACTTCTCAGGCAGGCCTTTTTCACCGAATTTCTTGACACCGTGCTTTCTGACACTGATTTACGCACCGGTCAGATGGTCCTGGAGCGTTTTTTTGATCTTTTTGAAATCGGTGTGACAACAGCCTGGGTCCGGGAAGAGACGACTGGTCTTCAGCGGAGACTCCGTGAAGCGAATCATTTTATACTTCATGAAAAAAGAAGATATTTCACCATTTTTAACCGAATGGCCGAGCCAGCCTTTATCGTTGATAAAGAGAAAAAGCTGACTGATGCTAATCAGGCCCTTGAAGATTTTCTACAGCTTGAAGGCAAAGATCTCATCGGTAAATCCTGCTGTGACGTGATGGGGAAAAGCGTGTGCGCGAGCTGTGGACTTGAAAAGGCGCTTCATGCCGAATCTTCATTCTCCAACATTGAAACAACCGTCTCTGTCAAGGGTGAGGAAAGGACTGTCCTTTTTGCCGGCACCTTTCTTGGTGATATTAATGGCGAATATGCAGGCGGCATTATTATCATTCAGGACATAACGGAGAAGAAACAATTTGAAAAGAAGCTGCAGGAAAGCGAAGAAAAATACAGATCACTTATAGAAAATGTTCCGGATGTTACATGGCGGGCGGACCATGATGGAAATTATCTCTATATCAGTCCGGTGATAGAAAAGATCTGTGGATTTAAGCAGACGGAAATGATAAAGGCCGGTCGTATCGGATGGCTGGGGAAGATTCATCCAGATGATGTCGATACTGTTATTCAGGCGATGGG
>DAOVSZ010000232.1 GCA_030627725.1 Desulfobulbaceae bacterium | reverse complement strand
GCATGTTTCCACCAGCAGGCTGGGTATGATTGCCAGGGTAAGGGGCAGCTTGATCCGGACCGTCGTGCCCTTGTCGAGCTCGGAGAGCAGCTCCACCTGACCGCCCAACAGATCAAGGTTGGTCTTGACCACGTCCATGCCGACCCCGCGGCCTGAGACCTCGGTAACCTGTTCGGCGGTGGAAAAGCTGGGCAGCATGATCAGGCCGGTTTTTTCCTTATCGGACATCTCAGCCGCCTGTTCCTCGGTAATCATCCCCTTGCTGATCGCCTTTTCCGCCAGTTTGTCGGGGTCAAGGCCCTTGCCGTCGTCCTCAATTTCAATGATCACCTGGCCCGACTCATGAAAGGCCCGGAGGAAAATGGACCCTTCAGCCGGCTTTCCCTTGCCGGTCCTGACGTCCGGCAGCTCAATCCCGTGGTCGCAGGAATTTCTGACCAGATGCGTGAGCGGGTCTCCTAAGCCTTCGATAATGCTCTTGTCCAGATCAACCTCGCTCCCCTCGATATCAAGGGTCATTTGCTTGCCAAGGTCGCGGGCCATATCGCGCACCACCCTGGTAAATTTATTGAAAATATTGCCCACCGGCTGCATCCTGGTGAGCATGATGGCTTCCTGGAGTTCGGAGGTCACCATGTTGATGCGTTGACCGGCCGCGTCCATGTCTTTTTTGTCGCCGCCGGAAATCGCCTGCAGCAGAGCATTTCTGGCCAGGACCAGTTCGCCCGCCCGGTTCATCAACTGGTCAAGGACCGCAACCGGCACCCGCAGGTTCTCCGCCTTGGCAGGGGCCTTGGGCGGGGACGCAGCCTTTGCCTTCGGTTTTTTCCCCGGGGCCGGTTTTTTGGCGGGGACAGGTTTTGGCTCCGGTTTTTTCTCTTTCACGGTTTCAACGGCAGCCGTTTCAACCGCAGCCGGTTCTTGCTCAATCGGCTCTTGCTCAATCGGTTTTTCCGGGGGTTCTGCAATGTCCTGCGCTTCGGTGGAACCCTCCCTGTCGCTTATCTCTATCTTCGCCTCAGAAGTTTCCTGCCCCCTGGGAACGAGAGTGACTTTGCTGTTGTCGATACCAAGCAGGGTGCCAAGCAGATCCGGTTCAATAACCGAGGCGAACAGGACATACATCGGCAGAACAATGGCAATTTCATCACTGTCCAGATCGCCGACCTTTGCCATGGCTACCTGGGTGTCCAGGATCATCCCGCTGTCGCCAAGGCTGTTTATCAGATCCAGGGGGGTCTTGTCCTGGCGCTGCACGTCATGAATCAAATCAAATTCAAGAAGATAGAGATCTTTGCCTCCCTTTCTTGCCTGGTCCAGGTCAAACTGACTGGTCTTAAAGCAGGGAACGTCTTCCTGGACGGACACTTCAGTCTCCTGGTCGATTGTCGCCTGTTCAGCCTCGCTCATCGAACCGGTAACAATCTCTGTCAGGGCTGCTACGTGTTCATCGATTTCCAGTTCGTTGCTGTTGAGTACATCGTCAAGGAGTTCTCCCAGACGGTCAAAGGCCTTCAGCACCGTATTAACCAGATCGGGAGAAGGGACAAGCTGAAAATTGCGAATCATATCCAGGACATTTTCAATCTTATGGGAAAGCTCCTTGATATTGTCCAGCCCCAGGAAACCGCCGCCGCCTTTTATGGAGTGGGCCGCCCGGAAAACCTTATTGACCAGATCTTCATCAATGGCCTCTCCACCCTGCTCGATTTCGAGCAGATCGCTCTCAATGGTCTCAAGATGCTCCTTGGATTCCTCCACATACATCTGCAAGGTTTCGTCTTCTATTATCGCCATGGCTGCTCCTGTATTATTGATTGCAGATTTTCGATTTCAGATTTGTGATTTTCGAATTTCAATTCTGCAATCTGCAATCTAAAATCTTACATCTTAAAATGTTTGTCCAGCCTCATATTCTGCAGCAGTTTTACTATATCATCGGAGGCATTGGTCAGCTCCAACCGGCCGCCGATCTTTTTGAGCGAGTTATGGGCGGCAATCAGGACGCCGATCCCCATTGAGTCCATCATCTCCGTCCCGGACAGATCAACTGTCAGTTCAGCGGCCCCGTCATCAAGGGCCTGCTTTAATTCCTTCTTCAATTCCTCCGCCATTGAGGCAACGATGTCCTTTCCCGGCTTGACAATGACCTTGTTGCCATCTCGTGTAATTTCACTCATGAACACTCTCCTTTTCCGGTGTCCGGGTCCGGCTCTGTCCCCTGACACTCAAATTTTCTTCACCAGTTCAACCTCATTGCCGCTTTCATTAAAACGGTATGCGTCAAAATAGTGTTCTAAAATACTCATTCCACGCCCATCGGTGGCCGCCGGCAAAGCGCGCTTTTTTTCCATCCGGCGCCAGTCAAATCCAGCGCCTCTGTCGGCAACCCGGATGCGTATCTGCGCAACATCTGCTTCTATGGAGCAAAAAACCTCCTTTTCCGGGTCCATGTGCGAACCATGGCGCACCGCGTTGCTCAAGGCTTCCCGCAGGCCGAGAGTGAGATCAAAACACAGGTCTCCAAGGCCATTTTCCGACAGGAACAGTTTGAGATCCTTGCACACTGAATCTATTCCCTCAAAAGAGGCGGAAAATTTTACGGTGAGACCGTTTTTGAGTTTTGTAAGTTTGTACATTTTTGAATTTCTCACTCTGCAATCAAAAATCCAAAATCTGCAATTCAAAATCTAAAATCTAAAATTATCAGTAACTATTCAGGTGGAGCCAAAAACTTAGCCTAAACACCTTCCTGTAACTGTTCAGAAGTGCACCCCAAGGGCACTTCCTGCGGGGCGCCCCAGATGTGCACAAGCAGGCTGGCGAACTATATAGTTGTTCTATGTGAACCAGACTGATCGTGTGCAGATGGGGTGCTGCTGAATAGTTACAATTATCACACATCAACCCCCAGCAGAACAACGTCATCTTCCGTGCTGCGTCCGCCGTCAAACATCAGCCTGACAATCTCTTCGGTGGCCGGCTGGATCTCCATGTCTCTCGTGCTTACGGCACAGGCAAGCAGCTCCGCCATGCCCTGCTCCCTGGTTCTGGTCTTGCCTTCAAAAGTCTCAAGCAGGCCATCGGAGTATATGAAAAAGCGTTCGCCTTTGGAAATTTCTATATTCCGGCAGTTGAACAGGGCTGTGTCGAAAACACCTATTATGTCCCCGTCCGCTTCAATCCATTCGGGCTCGCCCTGTCTCGGTAAAAACAAGATCGGCAGGTGGGCGGCATTCACCACCTGCAGCATGGAATGAGCTTGGTCCAGACAGGCATAGGCAGCGGTCAGGTGCTGGTCATCAGAGAGGATTGACAGTAAAACGGAGTTCACCATCCGGATCGTCTCATCCGGAGTATACAGCGGCGAAGAGTTCTGGCGTATCAAGGCTTTTAATGCAGAGGTGGCAAACGAGGCGCCGAGGTCATGGCCGCTGATGTCCGCGACAAAATATCCAAACATCTGAGAGCGTATTTCAAAGACATCATAAAAATCACCGCCGGCCTCTAAAATCGGCAGGTAGTAAATGCCGAAATGTGCTTCCGGAAGTGCATCGTGTTTCACCAGAATGGCCTGCTGGGCATCCTGAATCTGCCGCAGACGCTTGGCCTGCTCTTCAATCACCCGAAGATAGGCGTGGCGAAGCTTCAGGTAGTTTCTGACCCGGGCCAGGACCTCTTCTTTCCGAAATGGTTTGGCAATGTAATCAATGCCGCCGACAGTCAGGCCTTTGACTATGCTTTCGGAATCATCCAGGGCGGAGATAAATATAACCGGGATATCGGCGGTGGACGCGCTTTGTTTCAGTTTTTCGCAGGTAATAAAACCGTCCTCACCCGGCATCATCACATCCAGCAAGATGATCCCCGGCTGCTCTTTTTGAGCAATTTCTCTGCCATCAGGGCCATTCTCGGCAGTAAAAACCTTGTATCCATTTCCCTCCAGCATCGCCTTTAACAGAAGGACATTGGTTATCGAGTCATCCACCACCAGAACGGACATATCTTTGCTGTGCATAAAGATTTTTCTCCTCTTAAAACATTATGTGAAAATGTCTATTACTTGATGATGCAATGAACGGGAATAAAATGTCAAGGCCGACTAAAAAAATGTAACTGTTCAGATGGGGTGCAGCTGAACAGTTACTATGAATCAAGCCTCTCGAACCGGCAGTTTGATGGTAAAAGTGGCGCCTCTGCCGACTTCGCTCTGCACCGTGAATTCGCCTCCGTGTTTCTTTATAATGTCATAGGCGATACTCAGTCCCAGTCCTGTGCCTTGCCCGATCTCCTTGGTGGTGAAAAACGGATCAAACAATCTGTTGAGATTTTCCTGTGCAATGCCGCGGCCGGTATCGGTAATGGCCACAAAGATGGAACCCTCCTGAAGCCAGGTTTTGCAGGTTATATCCCCCTTCTTGTCGATGGCTTGAGAGGCATTGAGCAACAGGTTCATGAATACCTGGTTGAGCTGGTGGGGATAGCATTGAGTAAGTGGTATCTCCCCATATTCCTTATGGACCGTTGCCTTGTATTTCAGCTCGTTCCAGACGATATTGGCCGCACTTTCCAGGCATTCATTGATGTCCGCGGGTTTGCACTCAGCCTCGTCAATGCGGGAAAAGTTTTTCAGGTTCTGGACAATTTTGATCACCCGGTCGACGCCATCCAGAGATTCCTTGATCAGGTCTTTCGCGTCTTCGACAATAAAATCAATTTTGAATTTTTTACGTAACGCTTTGAGCTCTTCCGCCGATTCATTTATGATGGCGCCCGGCAGGAGGCCGATATACTCGGTCAACCGATCGACATATTTCCCAAGGCTGCCGAGATTGCTGGCGATAAAGCCGATGGGATTATTTATCTCATGGGCCACGCCCGCGGCAAGCTGACCTATGGAGGCCATTTTCTCGTTCTGCAACATCTGGGACTGGGTGGCCTTGAGGTCAACATATGCTTTTTTAAGTTCATTGCTCTTCTCCACAAGCTCCAAATGACTTTTTACCCTGGCCTTGACAATTGGGGCGCTGACAGGCTTGATGATATAATCCACGGCGCCCATCTCCAGGCCCTTGGCCTCATCCTCCACATCATCCATGGCGGTCACAAAGATCACCGGAATTTCACAGGTCCGCATTTCCTCCTTT
>DAOVSZ010000287.1 GCA_030627725.1 Desulfobulbaceae bacterium | reverse complement strand
GTTTTCCTGATTACATCCCCTATTTTTACAACCTGGCTAAATTTCCGAGAGAGCAGCGGAAAAAAATTCTGCAATCCTGGGTGGTTGAAGAACCTCTTGTGTGCGCACCCGGTGCAAGGAGTATCTATAGTGATCTTGGTGTTATGGTCCTTGGCTGGATTGTTGAAAAGAAATCCGGGATGACACTGGAGCAGTTTGTTTCTGAAAAGATTTTGAACCCCTTGGGTCTTCAGGAGACGGTTTTTTTTCAACCGCTTCACAGGAAGAAAAAAGAGCGACATTTTGCCGCTACTGAAAAATGTGCCTGGCGCAACAGGGTCGTTATCGGTGAAGTCCATGACTACAATACACACGCGGTCGGAGGCGTCTCCGGGCAGGCAGGACTTTTTGGAGATATACGAGGAGTTCTTGAACTTACCACAGCCCTTCTCGACCAGTGGCAGGGGAGATCATCTCACCCGAATTACCGGACGGATGACCTGAAGACATTCTTAGAACGCCCGAACAGAGCTTACAAAAGCACCTGGGCGCTTGGCTTTGATACGCCGTCTGAAAAGGGATCGAGCAGCGGTAGATATTTTTCAAAGAGAAGCGTCGGCCATCTTGGCTTTACAGGCACTTCCTTTTGGATCGACCCGGAAAAAGACCTTGTGGTGGTTCTTTTGACAAACAGGGTGCATCCGGACAAGGAAAACAATCGGATCAAGGAGTTCAGGCCCTTGTTTCATGATACGGTTGTTGAGTTGCTCCAGATGACTGGCGTGCAATAATCATGAACCACCGGTCAGCTGCAATGACAGCCCGGCTTTGCCAATGAATAAATTTATTCACACGAATGGAGTAATAGGGTGAGACAAGAAAGACGGCGGGTAGCCATAACCGGTATGGGAATCGTGTCCAGTCTGGGCCTGTCTCTGGCGGACGTGAATCGTTCCCTGCAGGAGGGGAAAAGCGGGATCGCGTTTCTTTCCGAGCGCAGGGAGCTCGGTTTTCAGAGCGGGTTGAGTGGTGTTATCCTCGGGTTTGACGAAAAAAGCGTTCTTGACCGGAAGGGGCGGAAGACCCTGCCGGAATACGGTCTTTGGGCCTGGGATGCGGTGGAGCAGGCATTGACCCAGGCCGGCATCACCCCTGACTCCCTTGCCGGCGACGAAAGGACCGGTTTGGTATTTGGCAATGACTCCTCTGCCGTTACCGCGGTCGAGCAGGTGGAGATGCTGCGTGCTGCCGGCGAAACAAAGGCGATCGGAAGCGGTCATATCTTTCGCCTGTTGACAAGCACCATCACCCTTAATTTCAGCACCTTATTGGGAATACGCGGCGCTACCTGGACTGTGGCCGGCGCCTGTTCCAGCGGCGCCATGGCCATCGGTCAGGGGGCTGAACTCATTGCAGGCGGGCAGCAGGAGAGGATGATATGCGGCGGCGCCCAGGAGATCTCCTGGCAGTCGATGTGCAGTTTTGATGCCTTAGGCGCTTTTTCCCGTCGGGAAGATGAGCCTGCGCGCGCTTCCCGCCCCTTTGACCGGGACCGGGACGGCCTTGTCCCTGGCGGCGGTGCGGCAGCGCTTGTGTTGGAGGAGTATGGGGCGGCCAAGGACCGGGGGGCTGATATTCTTGGAGAGGTGCTTGGCTATGCCACCGCATCAGATGGATATAATATCGTTGTTCCCAGCGGGGACGGGCTGAAGAGGGCCATGAGGTCTGCGCTGGAGCACGCGTCTCTTTTACCGGACGCAATAGATCTGGTCCTTGCCCACGCAACATCCACCCCCGCAGGTGACAGGGCGGAGGCGGCAGCGTTACGTGATGTCTTTGGCATACAAGACCCCAAAAAGTCCCCGATTGTGACCGCGGTCAAGGGGTTGACCGGGCATGAGTTCTGGATGGCCGGCGCTTCCCAGGCCGTCTATGCCCTGCTCATGGCGCATGGCAGGTATGCGGCCGGCAATGTGAACCTTGAGAACATAGATCCGGAAGTGGAATTTCTCAACCTGCCCAAAGAGACCATTGACCTTGGGTCGCGTCATATGCTCTTAAATGCCTCCGGATTTGGCGGTACCAACGCCTGTCTGGTTTTGCGGGTTATAAATGAACGCTGACGTCATTGTCATCGGAAGCGGTATCAGCGGCCTGACAACCGCCGCCCTGCTTGCCAAAGCAGGGCGAAAGGTTGTTGTCCTTGAACGACACGGAAGGCCCGGCGGCGCCATAAAACGTTTTACCCGGCAGGGTATTCCCTTTGATATCGGCTTTCACTACACCGGCTGCCTGGGAGATGGTGAGATCTTACGGGCCCTCTGGAAGTACCTTGACGTCTTGCCTCGGATATCCCTCCTCCCTTTTCCTTCTGACGGCTGTGATTGTCTGCACATGAAGGAATCAGGGAAAATTGTCAGGGCCTTTTTTGACCGTGATCTCCTTCAATGTGAATTGGAAAGGGTGTTCCCGGATGAGTTACCCGGCATTAAAGGCTATCTGCAAAGAGTTGAAGAGATTTGCAGCACGGTCCCTTTTTATAATACCGATCTTCCCCTGACCCCTTTCCTGCGGGGCTTTTCTCGTCCTGATGGGGGCCTTGCCACGTTTCTTTCCTCTCTGACGGACGATGAAGATCTCCAATCAGCGCTGGCATCACCCTCTTTTTTATATGGCGTTCCCCCTGAAGCTGCGAGCCTTGCCGTGCACGCCATGGTGGCATATTCCTATTTTTCAGGCGCTTACTCCATAGACGGCGGCGGCCAGGCAATCGTTGATGCATTTCTGTCGGTCTTGAACACTACAGGAGCACAGGTGCTGTGCGGTCGGGATGTGCGGTCAATTATAGTCAAAAACGGTCATGTAACAGGGGTGGACACGGGAGAAGAGGAGATCAGGGCCTCGGATGTGGTTTTCACTGGACATCCGTCAGGGGTGCTCAATATGGTGCCGGATGAGATCTTTCGGCCTGCATATCGTCACCGGTTGAGAGACCTGAAAAATACGGGTTCCATGTTTGTCGTATTCGGCGCCGTGGAATATTCGGAAAAGGTCCGGGAATTGACCTGGGTAAACAGATATTCCGTCCCGGGCGGCCTTAATATTATGGATGTCAACCGGGAACATCCTGAAGAGAGCACCTTATTGCTGACGGCTCCAGGCTTAAGAGACAAGGATTTTGCCTTGTCCGAAGCCACTTCCGGCGTTATACTGATGCGAGCGGCGGACTGGAACGAGGCGGCGCCCTTTGATCAGGGGAGAGGCCCTCGCCGCTCCCCGGCTTACAGGGAGTGGAAGGACGAGGCAGCAGCAAAGCTGATTGAAAAAGCGGAACAGCTCTGGGATGATATCGGGAAGATCAGGCTTCTTGCCGCCGGGACCCCTTTGACGTTCAGAGATGAACTGGCTGCGCCAATGGGAGCGGTGTATGGTCCGCAGCACTCTCTGGACCAGCACAATCCAGGGGCAAGGACCCGCCTTCCGGGTCTCTGGCTCAGCGGTCAGGGGACCTTGATGACCGGGGTAATGGGTTCCTCTCTTGCCGGACTTGTGACTGCCGGCGAGATGAACGATCTGGAATTCCTCTGGCAAGAGGTGAAAAAGTGTCTTTAAAACGAGTGGTAATTACCGGACGCGGCGCTATTTCTCCATATGGCAATGGTGTGGCCTCCCTTGTTGATGCGGTCTGGGCCGGTCGGTCTGGAATTCGCTCCATGCCGGAATGGAAGGAAATACAGGGCATGAAGTCCCTTCTGGCTGCGCCGGTGCCTGAATTTGATGTAAAACCACTGTTGCCGCGAAATGTCCGGCGTTCCATGGGGCCGATGGC
>DAOVSZ010000188.1 GCA_030627725.1 Desulfobulbaceae bacterium | reverse complement strand
CTAACCACCCACCACCCACCAGCTGGTTTCTTGACATTTTTCTGATTACTTGAAACAATAAATGTATGTCTTGACATTTTTAAGGTCATCAATCAAGTTGTGATGCGCTCATAAAAAGTCATGATTTCAGCCGGGGTGTTGTATGCAAAAAACGATTTCGGGTTATACAATTATCGAGGAACTTGGCAAAGGTCCGTTGGCCACAGTCTATAAGGCTTTTTATAAGGATGATCCTGTCCGTCCTTTAACCCTTAAGATATTCAAGAAAACCTCCCTGCCGGATAGTCTGAATAAATACTTCCGCCTGAAAATAGAACAACTGAAGGTCCTGCATGACCACCGCCTCATTCTGCCGTTGGTATTTGGGGAAGAAGGGGACGTCCTGTTCATTGTTCAGGAATTCTTTGATGGTGTCCCTTTAAATGATTGGTACAGGCAGCATGCGCCAATTCCTCTGCCGATTTTTTTTCAGCTTGCCTGCCGGTTTGCCGAGATTCTTGACAGTATTCAGCAGTCGGGAATTATTCACGGCGGGGTCAAACCCCACAACCTGTTGATCCATCCGGATTGGGATTGCCTTGATATCCGGCTGATTGATTTTTTAACGCCGCTTGATGTTCGGGATGTGAGTCATTTTATCTATGCCCGCGGTTTTGTGGAAGGGACCCTGCCCTATAGTTCGCCTGAACAGACCGGCCGCATCAATTATCGGGTCGATTTTACCACTGACCTCTACTCCTTGGGGATCATATATTATGAATTACTGACCGGTACCCCACCTTTCTTTTCCTCCGACCCACTTGAATTGATCCATTCACACCTGGCTGAAGAGGCCCCGCCTATCCACTTGCTGAAAAAAGAGATCTCGCCTGTTTTAAGTAGTATCATTGCCAAGCTGATCCAAAAGCAGCCTGAAAAACGCTACCAGAGCGCCTCAGGCCTGCTGGCCGACCTGAAGCGTTGCCAGGATGAATATCAGGCCACATCCGTTATCACTGATTTTCCCTTGGGCAGGCATGATCATGCCCGCCGGGTGGCTTTCATTTCCAAGATGGTGGGGCGTGACCAGGAGGCTGGAATCATTCTTGCAGAATACAATAAGGTTATGACCGGCTTATTCCGTTCTCTCTTGATTTCGGGATTGCCCGGTATCGGCAAGACCCGCCTGATTCAGGAATTGCAGAAACCGATCATCGAGCATCGGGGTTACTTTACGTCCGGCAAATTTGATGTCTACCAAAAGAACATCCCTTACAGTTCCCTGATCCAGGCCATCAGGAACCTGATGCGGACCCTGCTCACGGAAAGCGATGAGCGTCTTGGCTTATGGAAACGTAAAATCGCCGAGGCAGTCGGCGTCCACGGCATGGTGGTCACCGATGTCCTTCCTGAATTGAAGGTGTTGATCGGTCCGCAACCTGAGGTCAACCCGCTGCCGCCGGTTGAATCGAGAAATCGCTTTCTTGATGTTTTCGGCAGGTTCCTTGGTTGCCTGGCCGACCGACATAATCCGCTGGTTCTTTTTATCGACGACCTGCAGTGGTGTGACATCGCCTCTTTTGACCTGCTCGCAGACCTTTACGCCAACCACCATGAACATCCATACCTTTTCCTTCTCGGTGCCTATCGCCATAATGAAGTTGACGCCGGTCATCCTCTGACGAAATTGATGCATGATATTAAAAATTACGGTCACCCTTTGAAAGAAATACGACTGATGCCCCTCAAGGTCAGCCACTGCCATGAGATGGTTTCCTATATCCTTGATACACCCCTTAGTGAAACCGAGACCCTTGCCCGCTTTATTACGGAACTTACCGAGGGAAATCCGTTGTTTGTCAGTGAATTTCTGTCATATTTATATAATGAAAACCTGCTCGTCAGAGACAAAGAGGGGCCGTGGCGCTGGAGTCTTGAAAAAATCAGACAATCCGATATGCCCTCCAACGTGGTAAAGCTTTTCAGTTCAAAGGTGAGAAAACTGCCGCCCTCCACCATAAATATGCTCGAATATAGCGCCTGTATAGGCAATCTTTTTTCTCCCGACGAGATTGCCTCTGTCTGCGAAAACTCTCTACAGGAGACCTTTGAGGCCTTAAAGCCGGCCATGAGGCAGGGGCTGGTGGTGGAAAACAAGAGCGAGTTGCAGTTTGTGCACGACCGGGTGCAAGAGGCTGTTCTAAGAGAAATCGATCCGGCGAGGCGGCAGCGGATTCATTGGCAGATCGGCAACCAGCTGTTGACAGCAGTGCCAAAAGACACTGACTTGGAAAATCTTGATACACTGTTCAATATTTGTTCCCATCTGAATCTGGGAACAGAGCAGCCGTTGGAAAGGAAAATCGCCGAACGTCTGTCTGATACCAACTACCATGCGGGCAACAAGGCCCTTCGTTCCCTGGCAACGGAAGCGGCCAACGAATATTTTAGAAATAGCCTTAAACTATTGCCGGCTGATTGCTGGCAGACCGGATACGACAGAGCATTCGAGGTTTACCGAAAGGCCGCAAAAACCGAGTTGATGTGCGGCCGCTATGAGAGTTCCGAAACCCTGATTAACGAGTTGCTCAGCCACGCCGTGTCCGATCTTGACAGAGCCGAGGCCCTGGCTGAACAGACGGCCTCGCTCTCTTCGATCGGCAATTTTATCAAGGCCGTTGAAACGGCGAACCGCGGGCTGGCCATTTTCAACAAGTCCGTCCCAATGGACTCCAAACCGGCGGAACAGAGACGGGAGCAGCTGATGGCGGAGATCAATTCCGCGGACACCAATATATGGGATAAAATTCTCAATATGCAGTTTACAGAGGAGCGGAAGAGTAAAATCGAACTGGCCATCTATAGTGAACTGATACCGGACCTTTACATGTCCGGCCTGGTGCCCCAGCTCTATCTTTCAGCAGTGCAGTCCACCAAACACTGCCTGGAAGGCGGCATGGACGAATCCGTCATCTATTCTTTTTCCATCATGGGGCTCTATAAGGGAGAGCAGGGCGAGTTTGAAGAGGCCTTCCTGTATGAAGATCTGGCCTGCAACCTGGCTGAAAAGTACCCGATCACCTTTGGCGCCACCCGCGGCATGAACGGGGTTGTCTGGTGCAACATGCACTCCAGAAGTCATCCGGAAGAAGTGGTGCGGTACTGCTTAAAGAGCATCCAGTGCGGTAAAAACTGCGGCGACCTGTACAATGCCGGCCTTTCCTACGGGCCGTTGATGTGGAATCTTCAGGTGCAAGGCGCCGATATGTTGAGTATTGAAAAGTATGCCCGAGAATGTTTGCAGTTTTCGGAGAAATATCATCTCTCCTTTTCGGTTGGTCTGGCCCAGGCGATGCAGGCCGGCTGGATAGCGCCGATGCACAAGGATTATTCTCCCATTCCCATGGAAGAGACCATAAAGAAATGGAAAAAGGAGAACCACATTGCCTCGGCCGGCAGCTATCACGTCCATATGGCCTTGAGTTTGTATTATTTCGGCGAGTATGAAAAGGCGGATCACCATCTCAAGCAGGTCGAGCGCTACCTGCACGGGCTCACCGACAATGTCCTGAAACGTCAGTGGCATGTCTTTCTGGTTCTGAACGGTCTGAGACTGTACGGCATGAAAAAACGTTTCAACCGTGAAGAAGATCTGTTTGCCTTTATCCAGCCTCATATCGACAAGGTCGAAACCTGGGCACGGTTTGGCCCCCTGTTACGTCCTTACCTTGCTTTTATCCGGGCGGAACTGGCAAGGGTGACCGGTGAGTTCAAAACAGCCAGGAACCTCTATCTGGATGGAGTCGCCCTTGCCGACGAACTGGGGTATAGTTTTCTCGAAGGGCACCTGAACGAATGTCTCGGCGAACTCTTGCTGGACGCCGGCCAAGGGACAGCCGGAATCTACCTTGCCGAGGCCGGTCGTCTGTATATGAAATGTCATGCCGACCGCAAGGAACTGACGCTCCGGGGAAAATACCCGGACCATTTCAAGGAGCAAGCCCCTGTTTTTTCGCCCGGCGAAATGAATCATGTAACCGAGCATCCCTTTCCCAGTCTCGATGTTAATTACTTGATGAAATCCTCGCTCGCCATTTCGGCGGAAATGGATTCCGAAATCCTTTTGAAAAAAATAATGAACGTGGTTTTGGAGGCTTCCGGTGCCCAGCATGGATATCTGTTGGTGAATGAGAATGGCGACCTACTGGTCCGCGCGGGGAGCCATATTACTGAGAAAAAAAATATCAGGCCCGTCACCTGTCCGCTGGCCGAGGCCAAAGACGTTTGCAAGGCCATTGTCCGGTTCGTGTACCGGACTAGAACACGTTTGATCTTAAATAACGCAGAGAAAGAAGGTGAATTCAAAGACAATCCCGAGGTCCGGGCCATGGGGCTAAAATCCGTCCTCTGTCTGCCGTTGATCAAACAGACCAGGCTGACCGGCATCCTGTATCTTGAAAACCGGCTGGCCGATTCGGTCTTCACCCCTGAAAAAGCCGAGATGACCGAACTTTTGACCTCCCAGGCCGCCATCTCCCTTGAAAATTCCCGCCTGATGCAGGAGATGAGAGAGGCGAAAGGCCGGATCAAGGAGTCACTCCTGGAAAAGGAGGTGCTGCTCAAGGAGGTTCACCATCGGGTAAAAAACAACTTACAGGTTGTGTGCAGCCTGCTCAACCTGCAGGTTTCGAAAATTCCGGACAAACAAGGCGTGGAGATGCTCGTAGAAAGCCAGAACCGCATCAGATCGATGGCGCTGATTCATGAAAAGCTCTATCAGGCTCCAGATCTGGCTCAAATTAATTTCAGTGAATACATCAAAAGTCTTGTAATATATCTATACCGCTCGTATACGATTGATTCGGCGGCTATAACCATTGATATCTCGGTGGAAAACGTCTTCCTGCCCATTGATTTGGCTATCCCCTGCGGCTTGATTGTCAATGAACTGGTCTCTAATTGTCTAAAATATGCCTTTCCAGGTGGAAGACACGGCAGAGTGACCGTGAAGTTCATCCAAAAGGACACTCCGGCCGGAAAGGCAGGGCAACAGGGGAAGGGGTATGTACTGCATGTCAGTGATGACGGGGTCGGTTTTCCAAAGGATTTTGATTTGTCGGGTGAGGAGACGTTGGGTTTGCAGTTGGTTAAGATGCTGACAAAGGAACTGGATGGAGACATAACCTACAACAGCAGCATACGGGCCGGAACGGCAATTACAATTACCTTTCCGGAACCGGAACCGGTTAGTAATTAAAGGAGCTAGAAGCATGGCCAAGGTACGGATTCTGATAGTGGAAGACCAAATGATCACTGCCACCGACATTCAAGGTATCCTGATCCGTTTTGATTATGAGGTTGTCGGTATCGTCTCTTCCGGTAAAGAGGCAATCGAGAAGGCGGCAAAGGGAAAAACGGACCTGGTTCTCATGGATATTGTACTCAAGGGGCCCATGGATGGCATAGAGGCTGCAGAACAGATCCGGAACCGTTTTGACATCCCGATTGTCTACCTGACCGCCTTTGCCGACCAGAGTACCCTGAAGCGGGCTATGATAACCGAACCGTACGGCTATATTCTCAAACCCTTTGAGGAAAGGGAATTACAGACAAACATTGAAATAGCCCTTTACAAACATCGTATGGAAAGGGAACTCAGGAAGAGCAGGCAATGGTACTCCACCACGCTTAACTCAATCGGTGATGCCGTTATTGCCACTGACATTCAAGGTATCCTGATCCGTTTTGATTATGAGGTTGTCGGTATCGTCTCTTCCGGCAAAGAGGCAATCGAGAAGGCGGCAAAGGGAAAAACGGACCTGGTTCTCATGGATATTGTACTCAAGGGGCCCATGGATG
>DAOVSZ010000122.1 GCA_030627725.1 Desulfobulbaceae bacterium | reverse complement strand
TCAAGCACGTTCCACATGACGGAGATGTCGGAGACGTAGCTATTGCGCTCCTGGGATGTGGATGCAACAAGGGACTGGGAGCCATCGATCAGGGACTCACTGTAGGAACCGAAATCATTATTCCGGCGAGAATAACCGGCTGTGGCTGAAAGCTTGGGCAGCAGATCATACCTTGAGGCATCAAGCTGCCTGATCTCAAGCGCCTTTTCCATCATCTTGAGCCGATGGTCGAGGTTGTATGTGATTGCCCGGGCCATGGCATCGTAAAGAGTGATGGGGGTGTCTCCCATCGGTTTCTGGTCCGCAATCATCTTCTTGAGGTCGGTGTAGGCCCGTTCTTCAACATCCGTTCTCATAGAGGGCTGCGGTTTGACTGTACAGGCGGCAAGCAGCAATAAAACAGAAAGGACAAGCAGTAATCTTTGCATCATGGCTCCAATTTCAAAAAACGAAAGAGAGTACAAGAAAAAACAAACAGCATCATCTCCTGTCACACGTTCACTTAGCGACAAATCTCACCTTTCCACGAGATCATCTTATGAAACCTATCGACACAATGGAAATATACCTTAATACAAAGTTATTAGAGGGTTAGACTAAAGGCTGAAGGCCGCCATTGCCGGACGGTAGACGGGCATGATACGAGCTAAAGCTCAGGATGATCTCTTCGTCATCAACAAGCAGAATTGATTTGTTCCGCATTGTTCACTCCTCCAATTAGCAGGATTATCAAAAAAATGCGCCAAAGGAAAATAAAAATCAAGCCCAACCGAACGAAAAACGCACGAAATATAAGAAAGGGGGCAGACCCTTGACAGACTTACCCCCTTCTTCCGCACTTTCAACATGAAAAGTGATTAAAACAAACGGCTGTTAACATACAGATGGCAGATAATGCTGGCCCCATAGCCGAGGGCGATCACCGGCGTCCATTTCATATGGGCGCCGAATGTGTACGTGCCGCGAGCCGATCCCATCAGAGCCACACCGGCGGCCGAGCCGATGGAAAGCATGCTGCCGCCGACCCCGGCGGTCAGGGTTACCAGCAGCCATTGCCCGAGCGACATAGCCGGGTCCATGGTAAGGACCGCAAACCTGACCGGTATGTTATCGACGATGGCGGACAGAAAACCAACCAGGGTGTTCGCATAGGTGGGGCCGAGGCCGTGGTACATCTGGTTGGAGACCATGGCCAGGTAACCGAACTGGGAAAGCCCGCCAACGCAGAGAATGACCCCGTAGAAGAAGAGCAGCGTGTCCCATTCGGCCCGGGCGATCCTGCGGAACAGGTCAAACGGGGCCGGGACGTCGCCGTGCGGTCGGATGCCCAGCGGAGAATCGTACTGCCATTGCCGTTTTTCCTGAGACTTAATGTAGTAGGAGAAGAATCCCAGGTAGGAGAGGCCGAACATCATACCGGCTGCGGGCGGCAGTTCCAGGTAGTTATGGAATGAAACCGCCGTGGCAATGGTCAGCAGAAAGAGAAATATGATCCGTTTGGCCCCGAATTTCATATGCACCTCTTCCTTGACAGGGTTGGGAAACTGCTTGCCGATCGTCAGGCTCATAATGGCGGCCGGCAACACCCAGTTGACCAGGGCAGGCAGGAAGATATAGAAAAACTGTCCAAACTGCACCTGGCCCTTCTGCCAGACCATCAGGGTTGTGATGTCGCCAAAGGGCGAGAAGGCGCCGCCGGCATTGGCCGCTACCACGATATTGATGCAGGCCAGAGCGACGAATTTTGTGTTGTCACCGCCCACGGCCATGACTACCGCCCCCATCAGCAACGCGGTTGTCAGATTATCGGCGACAGGAGAGATGACAAAGGCCAGGAAGCCGGTAAACCAGAAAATCACCCGCAGCGAAAAGCCCTTGTTGACCAACCAGGCCCTGAGCGCCTGAAAGACGTTGCGCTCCTCCATGGAGTTGATGTAGGTCATGGCGACCAGCAGGAAGAGCATCAATTCGGAATACTCCAGAATATTGTGCATGATGGCATCATGGGCCGCATGGGGCCGCCCTATTTGATGATAAACAATGGCGACCAGCACCCAGATAATGCCGGCTGCAAACATCACCGGCTTGCTTTTGCGAAGATGAAGTTGTTCCTCAAAGATAACCAGCACGTACGCGCCGACAAAGAAGGCCACAGCCAGATAGCCCATGCCGGTGTGTGTCAGGTCGCGGATGGTTGATTCTTCCCCATGGCCGCCGGCAAAGGCCGGCAAAACCGATAAGAGAAGAAGACAGACAGTTGTAATAAATGTTTTCATGATCGATATCCTTTATTATACCCTGTAATCAGTTATATTTTGTTACGTGTTATATTCCATAAAAGAAGTAAATCATGGCCATCATCACAATCAGATACAGCACAGTCATACCTGATCCCGCCCTGAAGTAATCAATGGTTTTATATCCCCCCGGCCTCATAATCAGGGCATTCACCTGATGGGTAGGCAGAATAAAAGTATTGGAACAGGCAACGCCAACGACAAGGGCCGCCATACGAGGGTCAGCGCCTGCAGATACTGCCATATTCATGGCAAGAGGGACCATGAGAACGGTTGCGCCGACATTGGAGGCAACCAAAGTAAAAAATGAGGTCAACAAACCAATAACCGTTAACAGAACGATTGGCGGAACAGTACCAATTGACCCCATAATGCTGTCGGCAATAAACCGGGCAGCGCCTGTTTTTTCAAAGGCGATTCCCAAAGGAATAAGTCCTGCAAGCAGAAAGACTGTCATCCAGTCTACTGACTTATACGCCTCATCTATGGTCATGACACCACAGAGAACCATACCCAGGGCTCCGGTAAGCAGTGCAATGGAAAGCTGAACATGGAAACCGAGAATCAAGGTCAGAGCAACCAAAAGACATCCAACGGCTATCTTAACCTTTTCGGTCCTGACTATCTCACCTTGGACTTCCTCGGTAAACACCAGGTCCGGCTTGTCCTTCAGCAGTAAAAATTTCTCCCAGCGTCCCTGGAGATGCGTTGCAGGATAATATCTGAAAGACCGGCGACAAAGACTTTATTGCCGCGAAAAATTGCCAGGGGATTGACTTGGTAGCGTTTACGGAAATCAAAACCTCCCATGGTTTTTCTTGCAAGCTCTGATCGTGGGGTGATAATCGCCTCGATCATGCCGGCATTGTTCGGTGAGAGGTCCTCAGAAAAACCGGCCAGTTCCTCCTTAAGGATAAAGCCCAGATCCTTGGCCATTTTTTCAACCATTTGCCGGGTGCCGACAACCGCAATATCGTCACCGGCAGAAATGACTGTTTCTCCTTTCGGGGCAAAAAATTTCTGTTTTCCACCATGCTGAGAGACTGCAATAACAGTAGTAAAGTAGTGTGGGCGAATTGAAAGTTCCGCCAATGATTTCGGTTCGCTGAAGGTATCCGGCGCCTGGAGTTCAAACAGGGTGCCCATGTCTCGATAGGTGTTTTTCAAAACAACCGACATGGGGCCGCTGCTTTCTTCTCCCTCGGTGTTGGGCAAGACAAACCGCCCCAGAAAAATAAAGTACACCAGGGCAGCGACAGTCAAGGCAATACCAATTGGCGTGACCGCAAAAAGACCAAAGGGCTCCACGTCAGGATTAGTAATTTTCATTATGTCGTTCAGCAGGATTAAAGGGCTTGAACCTATAAGGGTTATACACCCTCCAATAATCGCGCAGTATCCCATGGGGATAAGGATTCGTGAAACAGGGATACCGGTTTGCCTGCCGATACGTCGTGCCGCCGGCATGAATAAGGCCGCAGCACCGATATTCTGCATAAAACTTGAAATAAAGGCAACGGTCGATGCGATGAGCGTTACTATCCGGCTTTCACTTTTTCCGGCAAACTTGAGAATCATGCGCGCAAGTGAATTCATGGCCCCGGTTTTATCAAGGCCCGCACCGATAATGATGACAGCGATAATGGAAACAACCGCGTTGCTCGACAAACCGCTGATGGCTTCTTTGGGTGTTACAAGACCAAGCAACGGCAGACCAACCATCATGATAATACCGACAACATCGACACGTACCCATTCAAAAATAAACAGCAGGATGGCAACACAAAGTACGCCAAGAACAAGTATGATTTCAGGTGTCATTTTCGCCTCTTCTCTTCAATCGTAAAATAATAAGTATTGTTAATAGCTCTTCATTTTTGCACACAACACCACATCAATGCACCCCGGCCGGACACAACGTATCCAGTCCGGGGTGATCTGAGCAAACAGAGCAAATTTTATTAAAATTTAGAATTCCCTTGGGAACAAGGGCAAGGGCTTTCGTCCTTCTCTGTACCCTGATCTTTTTTCAAGCTGCGGCGCCCTGGAAACTTCCCAGGTCAAAGACCGGGATGGCGACTTGGCCTTCGTTTCCCCTGACGACTTCAGGATCAGGTTCAGTAAGGACATAACGCATACCCGGATAATGGGCATGGAGCTTTTCTACGACTTCATCCTGGTTTCCACACTCGATAATATTACTCAATGAAACACCAATCTCTTTCGCCCGTTCCTGCATCGTGCTCACATTCTTTGTGCAGGATTCTCTAAAAACGGAGAGTACCGCTTCTCTCTTCTCAGCTGAGAGAGAAAGAGGCGCATCGGTTACGTTCAGCGCCAGGAGTTCAAAGTCAAGCCGCTTTGCCATCTCAAGCGCATAATCGTTAAGGGCATTGGAAAAACGGTCCTCGCGACCTATAACAAGAATCGTACGGTTCCCCTTGGTATTATCAATCATGCTGCGAGCGGTTTCATGCTCTCCCACTTCTGCAAAGGCTGCAGCCGCAGCTGCATGTTGCAAGATATTTTGCTTGCGCTTATCAACTTGAATATGTTGTCCCTTCTTTTTCTTTTTGAATATGCTAAAAAATTCCATTCTGTTCACCCTTCGTCTTTATGATTATAAATTGTTATTTTCAGCTTTCATCATTCAGGTTGTCACATGCGAAGCTCAGGCCTTCTGTCAGCCTCTTTTCTTATATGAGATCGAGGTCGTTGTTCATTTTTCCTGATATCAAGCAGCTCCCTTGCTGTCTTTTCATCATCAGCCTCGGCAAAGGTGATTGCCATCATGATTCGATCCCATGCATTGATTTTTTCTGTTGCTGTAGTCATAGTTAATACCTCCTCTAGGTAGTTTAAAAACACGCTTGGGTTCTTCGCTTTGTTTTCCCTTAAATTGCAACCACCGTGCCAAACCCCAAAACTCACCATAACTAGTTGATTTTACAGCATTTAAATGCACATTTTGCCAAACCACCTTCAAACAACCCAAGCGTTTCATTATGCAACACCAACATTCGGAAACAGAAAAATTATGATTAATTTAATATGTTACAGAGTGTTGCACCTGGCGAATTACTTGTTGCATTTTGCAGCACCAGGGGAGTATTATTGATGTAACCGTTGATATGGAAAGGAATGTTACAAAATGGGCTTATTTAAAAAATGGAAGGATCAAGAGGCGGAAGATTCCCTTGAGGCCTCCTCTGAAATTGAGAGGCTGAGGGAACTGGTCCAGTTGGCATCAATGCCATCCGAAGTGGAAGGGGTTACCTTAAGGGAGATAGAGAAGCTTGAGAAGACCAATGCGTCCGCAACTGAATACACAATCGGCATCAACTACATAGAATACCTGTCAAGTCTGCCATGGAACACCATGACGGACGACAACCTTGACATTGAGCGCGCCCAAAAAATCCTTGACGAAGATCATTACGGTTTAAAGGATATCAAGGAGCGTATTCTGGAATACCTTGCAGTCAGGATAATGAAGTTATCGAGCAGCTCTAAGATCCTGGTCGTTGATGATGATGAAATTGCCAGAAAAAATCTGCAACACGCACTGACCAAAGATGGATATGATGTCACTCTTGCAGCCAACGGCCTCGAAGCCCTTGACCTGTTGAACAGCGATCACTTTGATATTGTCGTCACCGACCTGAAGATGGAAAACGTTGATGGCATGACGGTCCTGGAAAAAGCCAAATCCAGAGATTCTCATGTCGAAGTTATAATGATTTCCGGGTATGCGACCACGCCGACAGCTGTTGAGGCGATGAAAAAGGGATCGTATCACTTTTTAACCAAGCCATTTCAACTGAGCGAATTGCGGGAAACCATCAAAAAGGCATTGAAAAAAAAGAACACCCAGCTGGGAAGCAAAGGGCCCGTCCTTTGCTTTACCGGCCCCCCGGGAACCGGAAAAACCTCCCTGCAACACTCAATAGCGAGGTGCCTTGGCCGAAAATTCATCCGAATTTCCCTTGCAGGGATGAAGGATGAGGCGGAAATCCGTGGCCATCGTCGGAGTTATGTCGGGGCTCTTCCAGGGAGAATTATTCAGGAGATACGCCAGGCCAACTCAAGAAACCCGCTTATAATGCTTGACGAGATTGACAAGATCGGCCAGGATTTCAAAGGTGATCCGGCCTCGGCTTTGCTGGAGGTCCTTGATCATTCACAGAATACACACTTCATTGATCATTATCTCGATGTGCCTTTTGATTTGTCCAGGGTCATGTTTATTGCGACTGCCAATACTGTTGATCCTATTCCGCCCCCCCTGCTTGACCGGCTCGAGCTTCTTCATCTTTCAGGCTATACTGAAGAAGAAAAAGAAAAAATCGCCTTTGACTTCCTGATCCCGCGGCAGATAGACGAGGACGGTCTGAACAGCCGACCTCCGAATTTCAGTCCAGAGGTCGTGCGCAAGATAATCCGTGAATATACTCAAGAACCCGGCCTGAGAAACCTGCAGCGCCAAATTGCAGCCCTCTGCAGAAAAACTGCCCGTGAAATATTAAAAGACCCGTCCAAGAATACCTCAGTACGGATTACGCCTGAAAAAGTTGAGGATTTTCTGGGGCCGCAGAAATATTATTTTGAAATTGCCGAGGAAAAGGCACGTGTCGGAGTTGCAACCGGTCTTGCCCTGACCCATATTGGCGGTCAGATCATTTTTATCGAAGCGACAATTATGACCGGGCACGAAAAGCTCATCCTGACAGGATCACTTGGAGAAGTCATGAAGGAATCCGCTCAGGCAGCCTTGAGTTATATGCGAAGCAACGCATCTTTTTTCAATATACCTGAAGATTTTTTCGAAGGTCATGACATCCATATTCATATTCCTGCCGGTGCAGTCCCGAAAGATGGCCCATCGGCCGGATTGACCATCGCAGTGGCCCTTCTCTCTCTGTTAACCAAACGTCCTGTACGAAGAGATGTGGCATTGACCGGCGAGTTGACGCTCAGCGGAAGGGTGCTGCCGGTTGGTGGAGTGCATGACAAACTGCTTGCCGCCCGGAGAGCTGGAATAAAAACAGTGGTTCTGCCACAACGGAATGAAGCGGAATTAAAGGATATCCCGGAAAATGTATTAAAGGATCTGAAGATTATTTCAATCGACAAGTTCAAAATTCTCGTGGATGACGTTCTTCTGTCTCCTGAACCCTGACTCCTGAAAATCACATGATCCCGAGGCTTCGCAACATATCCTGCCGTTCCGACTCAAAGGAGTTGGCAGCAAGGTGGATCTGGTCGGAGAAACCGGGGATTAATGCCTCCTGCTGTGTCTTTTCAGGCTCAGCATTTCCCTGTGGTTCCGCGCCTTCCTTCGGTTCGAGCGGCGGGCCATCTGGAAGGATCAGTTCATCGCCGGGCAGACCCTCCTGAACTTCAGAGCCGGCCTCTTTCTTGCCTTCTCCTTCCGGCTTCC
>DAOVSZ010000274.1 GCA_030627725.1 Desulfobulbaceae bacterium | reverse complement strand
GTCCTTTACCGTATTGTCGAGGTACTCCAGGAAAAATGCAAGGCCCACTCCACCGAAAAGCCCAAGTATGGCTCCCAGGAGGATGTTCCGCTTCTTCTTCGGCTTTATGGGGGATGCCGGGAATTCGGCCTCCTCCGTTGCCCATACGTTTACCTTCTGGGTTTCTTCCGTCACACCCTGTTCCTTTATCCGTGTGTTCAGGGCATCGTACATGGCCGTGTTCGTGTCGACTTCCCTTTTCAGGATGCCGTACTGGATGAATTTTTCATTGAGGTTGAGGGCCTCGTTCTTTGTCCGTTCAAGGGGTCTCCGGGTGCTCTCCTCATTCCGGCTTGCCAGTTCATATTCATTCCTGATGGACTGGATGCTCTTCTTAATCTCATGTTTCTTTTTCTCCCGCAGGATTTTGACATCCGCCCTCGCCTTGATCATGAGAGGGTGCTTTTCACCGTATTTCTGGGAAAGTTCCTTGATGTTCTGTTCAGACTTCAGAATCTGGCTGCGGAGCGACTGGAGGGTCTTGTCTTTGGCAAGCAGGGGAATAGTTTCAGCCTCCTCATCTGTCCTGCGCAGTTTGTCGATCTGGATGCGGACTGTTTCAAGCTCTTTTCTCCTGGTTTCCGCAGCAGTCAGCCTGCCGGTGATATCTACAAGTTTCTGCGGGACAATGGCAATCCGGTCTTCAACCGTGATGATGTCATGTTCCTTCATGAATGCCTGCAGGGCCTTTTCAGACCTGGCGAGTTTGGCCTTTTCCGTATCGGCCTTTTCAGTCATCCATTTGATTGCATACCCGGAGGAATTCAGCTTGATAGCCATAAGCTCTTCCATGTATGCCGTTACAATCGTGTTGGCGACCAATCGGGCGAATTCAGGATTTTCAGACCTGTAGCTGATGTACAGCAGCCGGCTCTCCTGCACAGGGGAAACAACAATGCCCGCCTTGATGCTGTTCGCAATAATATCGGCCTTTGTTTTTTCAGGGTGTCTCCCAACAGCGTCTGAGGCGCTTCCCTTTGCGTCAGACGATGTGAAAAGACCTGTAAAAAACGTTTTTATTCCCGAGAGGGCGCTGCTGAAAACAGAAGGGGCGTTCTTGTCAGTCGGAAAATACGATTCGTAGGTGGTGTCGAGCGACAGGAGCTTCACGACCTTTTTGGCGACATTCTGGCTTTTGATTATCTGGCTCTGGGTCTCAAAAAATTCAGGATCGAACTGGTTGGAGTAATAGTATCTGCTGGTCAACGGCGCGGAATCGCTTTTCTCCACCAGTATCTGCGTGGATGCCTGGTATAAGGGTGTGGCGGAAAAGGTCCCGATAAGCACAACCGTAAAGGTGATGAGAAAAAAAGTCGCAACCGTGGACTTTCTTTTCCGTATCACCTTAATATAATCGCGTAAATGTATTTCCTGTTCATCCATAATGTAACTTTCTGACTTGTTTTACCCTGTTGAAATAAAAAATCCGTGACGAGTGACGAGTGACGAGTGAAGAGTGATGAGTGAACCCTTACACTAAAAGAAACTCTCCGGCACAACAATAACATCTTCGGGCAGTATCGGTTCGTCCATTTTTGCTTTTTTCATCACCTCTTCCCGGTCATGGATCCTGCGAATGATGTTCACCGTCCCTTTTGAGGCCTTGTCGGAAAAACCGCCCGCCTTCGTGATCGCCTTGATCACTGTCATGTCCTCTTCAAACTTGTATGCATCAGGTTTTTTCACCTCGCCGGTCACATAATACACCCCGGCCTTTTCAATATAGACATTGTCGCCGCTCATCATCATGACATTCTGCGAGGTGTCGCCTTTTTCAATAAGACGGGTCATGTCAATGGTCATGACATCGTTCCTGTCTGCATCCCCAGGGCCTGTCTTTCTCTTGATAATGGTCGTGCCGCCCGCATCTTTGGTAAGACCGCCGGCCTTGGAGATAAGTTCGAGGAGGGAGGTGACGCCGCTTAATTCATAGAGACCCGGTTTGTTGACCTGCCCCAGGATAACGACCTTTTTACTCCTGAACTCCTCGATGAACATGTTGACCTGTGGGTTGACGATGTATCCGTCCGCGAGCAGTTTCGATACTTTTTCCGAGATGGCAGTAATGGTCATTCCGGCGACATTCACCCTGTTTAAAAGCGGAAGAATGATCGTGCCGTCCCCGCTGACGCGCACCGTGGTTGTCATGTCGTCATGATCGTAGACCATCACCTTGAGGACATCATCCTCGCCCACAATATAATCCTGGCCAAATGCCGGGACAGACAGGAGGAGGATGGTGAGGATGGTGAGCAGAATTTTTTTTGTCATAAGAAAATGAATATGTTCTTTAGAGCGCTGCTGTCAAATTTATCAAAAACACGCTGGTCGAGTAGTCGAAATCGGAAAAATTGGAGTCCCTTTTTCTGTAGGAATACGAAAGGCCTGCTGTCAGCCATTTCTTGATCTCGTATTTCGCGGACAGGGCCGCCATGTTCGTTTCGTCTTCTCTTTCCTTTGTGACGCCGCCGTATGTCAGGGCGCCGTTATAGTTCTCTTCGGAATATGCCAGTTTCAGAATGGTTGTGATTTTACTGGTCAGCCTGTACGTGACAGCTGTGTCAAAGCGGTTCCGCAGAATGCTGTTTAAGCCCTGGATATTCGATTCGCTGTTCTGCCTGAACGCGGTGAAGGCAACCGATGTCTTCGGGGTAAATGTATGGTTGAGCCGCAGTTCCATGACAAACTCGTCCGTGTCGGATATTCGGGGGCTCTCGTAGTCCCGCGAGGAGGACCCGATTTTGAATCTTCCTTCTGATTTCTTTGTCACGTCCCACGCAATGCCGCCATATCCCCTGTGCAGACTGCTGTCATAAAGGGTGTTGGTGTCGTAGTTCACAGTGACGTAATCGTATTCGATAAAGGCGGATGTCTTTGGCGTGAATTTGAAAAAGACGGATGCCGAGACCGAATCATCGTCCCTGTCCCTGTAGTTGTTGCGCTGGGCTGAATAATCCACAAGGAAGTTGCTGTAATCCGCCTTGAGTTCGAGTTTCGGGGTGATGTCGTAGGAGGTGCGGAACGTCAGGAAGTTGGTCGCATACTTGTCCTCCTGGGTGGAGATACCTGTCCCCCTCGGGTCCCTTGATCTCTGAAACTGGTCGATGAACTCAAACGTCAGGCCGCCTCGTAAGTTGTACTGAAACATCCCCTCGGCCCTGTGTCGTGTTATGTTCTCATCAGAATATCGTGAATACATGCTGATGTCCGGGCCGTAGAACAGGTATGCCTGGTACCGCTTGAAATCTTTCCCAGTGGCAAAGTCAAGGTCGAGCCCGCCGGAACTGATACTGGAGGTGTCGATATCAAGGAGCTCCTCCTTGACCCGTGGCGCTGCGAGCCATATCCCGGGTGATACGACCGTGATGAAATCACTTGCCGTATTTTCTTTTGTGTTGAAGATATTGTCCGAATGCATCCCGTTCAGTTTGAGAAAAGGATGAAAATATCCCCCTCTTTTGCCGAACACGTCACTGCTGATCCTAGCGGTGCCGTTTGCCGTGTCCGCAGGGGCAGCCGCTTCTGCGGCGCAAGCCACGGAGTGTCCTGCAAAAAAGAGAAAAAATGCGGCTGTACAGAAGAGGGTCCTTCTTTTCATTGTTTCTCCTCGTTTTTCATAAGCCTGAATCCGTGACGGCAGGATAAGGTGTTCACAAAACAAGGCCCGCATGGAAACGGGCCGTTATCTATCCGAAGTTTCGTAATTATAATAAAAAAAATAGAGTACCATGCCGAATCAATAATTCAATGAGAATAGATAATTACAGGGAAAAATACACCCCTGGCAAGATACCGCCTACACCTTTAGGACTAGTTCTTGTCCAGTCCTCAGGGTTCAGTCCTCAAAAGCCCTTCTCCGGCCTTCCTGTTCCCCGGCTCGAGGGTCAGGGCTTTCCGGTATTCCTCCAAGGCTCTGTGCGTTATCCCGGTCTTTTCGTACAGGCCTGCAGTCCGTATTCGCAGGCCCGTGTTGTCAGGCAGGGTTTCAATGGCCTGTCTCATCACAGCAATAGCATCGTCATATCGCTTTTTCGAAGTGTAATATCCGGCAACCTTATGGAAAAAAAACGCCTCCACTTTTTTCTCGCGGCCGACATGGGTGAGGGCTGTCCGGTAGACCTCTTCAGCCATGGTCTCATTGCCCTTTTTCCTTAGATAGTCGCCCAGGGCGAGCCAGGGCCGCACCCTGTCAGGGAGCGCTTCCCGGATCTCATTGTCTCCGAACCCGGCTTCGGCAAGAGAGACGATGTCCTCCTTT
>DAOVSZ010000053.1 GCA_030627725.1 Desulfobulbaceae bacterium | reverse complement strand
GCAGTCCTGATCGTTCAAAGATGGGGTGCATCTGAATAGTTACCTTCATTAAAATACTGGACCTGGTATATCTCGACGTCCAATTTTGAATGCTGCCATGTATCCTGCGGAAGCCCTGCTTTGGTGCAGAGGCGCCCGAGAAAATCCTCCGGACGCGGCAACTGCTCCCAGACCTGGGGCAGAAAAGTTGCGCTGGCAAACCCTTTCCGGATGATCACACCGTCAACATTGGCGCGCAGCTTTGCAACCAGATCAAGGCCATCTTTATATTCCATCGGTTCAGGATCTGTCAGGATACTCACCTCAATATGCACCTTCTCCAGTTCATCCTCGGTGAGCGGCGCAAACCTGGGGTCCTGAAACGCGGCATTAATCGCATTATGCTTCACACTGGCAAGGACCGATTCAGTTGCAGTCAGGCTGCCGATACAACCGCGGAGTTGGCCTCCTATCTTGAGAGTGACAAAGGTGCCTCGCTGCCGCTGAAAGCCCGTATCAGTCATCTCCGGCTGCATTTTCTTTTCTATCGCCCTTGCCTTTTCCGCATCAAACCTTTCCAGAATGGTATTCCTGGCGAGTTTTACCAGAATCCGGCCCTGATCATCATTGAATTGCTGCACGGAATTCTTCGTGTTCTTCATAATGGTATCTCCATAAAAGGCAATTGCTGTATATCCGACAACACCCGACCTGTTCCCAGCGGTGTCACCGCTGTTGGAATAGTGCAGCAGTTGCGGCTGCCAGCCATATTTTTGCGCAATCATCATCAACACCGCTAAGGGGAATTTGCCACATGCCCGGTTGGTGCTGTGAACAATCTTATCAACTTCCAAGCCTAAAATCATGGCAATAGTTTCTCTGTCCAGGGAAACCGCTTTTTCATACGAAAGGAAATGAGAGAGATCGGAACTGATGACCAACAGGGTTTCACGGTCAAGCATCGGCAGAAGGGCAGCTGCAATCTGCTCCGGCTTACTTGTTCCCAAGGCCACTGGCACCAGTTGAAATTCTTTCAGATAGTACTGCAGAAAGGGAAGAATCACTTCAAGGGAATGTTCAGTCCGGTCCGAGGCAGGAATGACGCGAAAAAGCGTGGACCTGTTTTTGAGTTTCGCCGCATCAGGATGCAGGCTGATCAGCCCAAAGGGTGTCTGGTACGAATCAAAATCACCGATAGCGCCGTTTACGAACCCGACACGATGGTCCGGGCCAATGAGAACAACTTTCTTAAATTGCCCCTTTTTCAATACCAGTGAGGCATGGGCAGCGGTATATCCCGAATAGATATACCCGGCATGGGGAAGGACCAATCCCTTGAGCGCTTTTCCGGCAGGCGGATCAAAGCGTGTCTTTCCTGCCTTAACCGTCAAAGAGGATATCATTTCCTTCAACCTGGAACTGTCGGCCGGATAAAAACTTCCAGCCCAGGCAGGCTTACGAATCTCCTCTCCACATGCCATATTCGGGCCAATGAGAAGAAAACCAGCAACCAAAAGAAGAGAGAGGGAAAGAAGAGACTGTTTCCTTAATTTTTTCATCGGATTTCACCAGTACCAAAATAATACCCCATACCGGAGAAAGATATCAAATCAAAAAAGTAACTATTCAGCTGCACCCCATCTTCGGAGTCTCCGCTACGCTCCGCTTACCTGAACGATCAGGCTTGCTCACATAGGCGGGCTATCGGAGTCTTCGCTCTGCTCCGCTTACCTGACTCGCAGGCCTGCTTGTTCAAATCTGGGGCACATCTGAATAGTTACACATAAAAAACTATTTTCACCACAGAGAAAAAGAGTAACAAGAGACGGAAATTTCATTCCAGGAAGAGAATTATGACTGAAAAACAAGATGAGATCATGGAAGCGATCTGGAAGTCGGAAGAGCAGGGAGCGAATTGCGTCGAGGCTATCAGCCGGATTTGTTCAGTTTCCTTTACAGAGAACGACCTGAAGGAACTTGAAGGTGAGGGGTTGATCGTCAGAAATGAAGACAAGGTCCTGTTCTCGAAAAAAGGAAATATTCAGGCCGAAGGGATTGTCAGAAGACATCGCCTTGCAGAGGTCCTGGTCAGCAGCATTCTCATGCTCAAAGATTCATGCATGGAAGAGATAGCCTGCAAGGTGGAGCATTCCCTGCTGCCTGAGGTCGAAGAGGCGATCTGTACGCTTCTCGGACATCCTGATATCTGTCCTGACGGTAAACCGATTTCTCCCGGTCGGTGCTGCGGCAGAAAATTGAAACAGGTTGACACCGGAGTGACCAGTCTTGTCAACCTTAAGGCCGGTGAGAGCGGCAAGATCATGTACATCAAGCCCGGTGACCACTCGCATTTTCATCAGCTGATCTCATTCGGGCTCAACCCCGGCGTTGTCGTCGCCGTCCATCGTAACCTTCCCGCCTTTATAATCAAATTCGAAAACACCGAACTTGCTTTGGACGAGGAGATCGTCAAGAATATCTTTGTCTGGCGGGTCAACCCGGAATAAAAGGAAACACTATAGCGCATTGTGGCGTTCAGCAGGACATTTAGCAATTCACGGACATTGCCTGTCCACCGAATTGGAGGGGATTGTTATTTTTCTGAATCAGTGGAGGTACGTCACAGGATGAATGTGTGAGACCGTAAAAACGCAGATTCAGCGCAGCGCAGGGTTGAAATAACCGAATTTCAAAGAGGGAAACCTTCTCTTGAGTTCATCCAGCCAGTTTCGCATACCCATCGGGTCCTGTTTTGGCGCGTGCAACAGATCGGTGAGGTACCAGTCCGGGTCCATGTTCAGGTTTCTAAGTTGGATCAGGTCCGGTTCGTAGTGTTCAAGCAGCTTGCAGAGGGCGGTAAACTCATCCGGATCGTCGGTAAAGCCAGGGAGGATGAAGTAGTTGAGTGAGACGAATTTTTTGTTCTGTTTCATCGCCTTGATCGAGGCCAGGACATCGGCAAAGTCAAATCCCTTTGGCCGGTAATAGCGGCTGTGAAATTCTTTCCTGGCGCTGTTGATGCTCACTCGGATACTGTCGAGCCCTGCGTGTGCGAGCCGTTCGACAGCGTCGGGAAGGCTCGCGTTGGTGTTCAAGTTGATGGTTCCTTTTGCTGTTTCCAGTCTGATCTTGCGGACGGCCTTTTCGATCGTCTTTGCCTGCAGGAGGGGTTCTCCCTCGCATCCCTGCCCGAAACTGACGACCGGTCTTTTTGCTTTGTTTAAGTGAGGGACGGCGATCTGTACGATTTCATCGGCGGTTGGGACAAATTGGATTCGGTCCTGGGTAGAGGGACAGCATCCTGATTTCTGGAGAGATATACATCCCAGACAATCGGCATTACATGTAGGCGAAGTGGGCAGGGGCGCCTCCCACCTGCCTAAAAAGTAGTTTTTGGCTGCCGGACAGCTGTAGGTAAGGCTGCATTTTCCAAGGTGTTGGATAAGGCGGTTGTCGGGAAATTTTTTAAGTTTTGTGATCGTCTTTGTCTTGATCCGGTCTGGTTGAAACCGGTCTGCATCCTGTCTCATGTCAGGATCGCTCCGAAAGGCGGCGACCCAGAACCTGTTTTCGTGCCATCCCACGGCAGTATAAGCAAATAAAGGCAGCGGTGGTATTTCGGCGTGCTGTTTTTCGTAGGAGGCGGAGAAAATCGCGGTATGCGCCGGCGCCATAAAGGCCGCCACCGCCTGGATCCCTTCATCCGGGTTGACCGGGTTTATGTCAAGTCTTGCCGCATCTCCGTCAGCCGGGTCAATCCCGACAGGGTCCCTGCCTGGAAGAACAAAGAGTTCGCTTCCTTCGGGAAGCGGGATAAGATCAGCCTTTTCAGGCAGAGAGAAACGGCTGCCGCTTCGGCCGGCCATTTTCAGGTCGGGAAAGTCGGTGATTTCACCTGCTGCGTTTGCGTAGAGTAGAGATGGGATAGTATCTGGATGGAGGTGTTTCATGGGTCATACAATAAGAGAAAAGAGACCATCCGTCAAAGCAGAACTCAGGTAACCGTTCACCGGGGCTGTCTCACATGAGAAAGGAGATCGTAGACAATTGATGAAGAATCGGCTACTTTCCCACCGTTCAGGCACTTTATAGAAAATGTCTGCTTGAGGAGTATAAAAAGTTGAAAACGGACAGCCATGACACATGGACCATCGAAAAGGCCAGGGAGCTTTACGGCATTGGCAGGTGGGGACTCAGGTATTTTGACATCAACGAAGACGGCAAGGTGACGGTTGCGCCGCTCAAGGATAAGGGCGGCATCATCCCGATCGTTAACGTTGTTGAAGAGGCCCTTGAACAGGAGCTCCATTTTCCGCTTCTGGTCCGTTTTCAGGATCTGCTGCGAAACCGGGTTGAACGAATTAACAACGCCTTTGCCGACGCTATCCGTGAATTTGGATACCGCTCTTTCTACCGTGGCGTCTATCCGATCAAGGTGAATCAGCTGCGGGAGGTGGTCGAGGAGATCGTTGATGCCGGGGCGCCTTTTCATTACGGCCTTGAGGTCGGTTCCAAACCGGAACTCTTTGCGGCCCTGGCTATCCACAGAGATGGAGAGAGTTTGATTGTCTGCAATGGCTATAAGGACCTCCGCTATATCAGGACCGCTCTTATGGGCCTCAAGCTGGGCAAAAAGATCTTTCTGGTGGTTGAGAAGGTTGATGAGATCAGGAACATCATATCGCTGGCAGCGGAGATGGGGGTTTCGCCTCTTATCGGTCTTCGGATACGTCTTTCCAGCCGGGGGAGCGGCAAGTGGGAAAAAAGCAGCGGTGAAAATGCAAAGTTCGGCTTGAGCACCCACGAGGTTCTTGAGGCCTCCAGATTGCTGACTGCAGCGGGTATGGCGGACTGCCTGAAACTGGTCCATTTTCACGTCGGCTCTCAGATCCCGGATATCCTGACGATAAAAAAAGCGGTCCGGGAAGGGGCCATGGTTTACTGCAAGCTCTTCAAGATCGGTCACGATCTTGAATATATCGATGTTGGCGGAGGGTTGGGGGTGGATTATGACGGCAGCAGGACCACCTTTCATTCCTCGGTGAATTATTCGCTCAATGAATATGCCCGGGACATTGTCTACAACATCATGGATATCTGCGATGCGGAGGAGGCGCCTCATCCCGTAATTGTCAACGAGAGCGGACGGGCGGTCGTCGCATACCATTCTGTTCTGGTTGTGGAACTGTTCGGACATATCAAGAAACTGCCGGAATCTCTTCCTGCGAAGGCGCCTGAGGTCGACCACAAGCTGGTCGAAGAGGCGTGGGAGACTCTCAGTGAGATGAACTCCGGCAATCCGCTTGAGGCATATCATGATGCGCTCCACTTGAAAGAGGAGGCCCAGAACCACTTTTCGTTGGGGCTTATAGATCTTGCGGTCAAGGCGGAGGTGGAAAAGCTCTTCTGGATGATCAGCTGGGAGGTCCTGCAGCATTACCGCGGCGCTGATTACATGCCGGATGAAATACTGGAGCTGGAAAGCAATTTCAGCGACCAATATCTCTGTAATTTCAGCGTGTTTCAGTCCCTTCTCGACCATTGGGGGTTCGGGCAGCTCTTTCCGATCATGCCCTTGCACCGGCTTTCTTCCGAGCCGAAAAGGAAAGGGACGCTTGCAGATATTACATGTGATTCGGACGGAATGGTCTCCAGGTTTATCAATCTCTATGAAGAGGGGGTGGATACCCTGCCGCTGCACAGTATGAACGGCAGGCCCTATTACATCGGCATTTTTCTGACCGGGGCCTATCAGGACATCATGGGTGATCTGCATAACCTGTTCGGAAGGGTGAACGAGGTCCATATCTTTCTCGATGAAGACGAGGATGCCGGTTATTATATTGAAGAAACGATTGAGGGCACGACCATGGAGAAGGTCCTGGCCCTTGTCCAATATTCGGAAAACGACCTGTCACGGAAGATGAAGGCCCAGTTTGACCAGGCGATCAAGGAAGACCGCCTGCGTCCCAATGAGGCGATGCGGCTGCTGAATGAGTATGAGCGTGGGTTGAAGGGATATACTTATCTGGATTTGTAGAGCAATGAATGACGTGCTGCCGATGTCACGAAGGACGTATGGCTTTCATCACTGATTCAACAGCGTTGTAAATTTCCTGATCATCGCCGAAGATGTCCATGATCTTACTGTGGTCAATCAGGTCTTCAATGATATACTGGGTGAGATAAAGGCTGATAACATTCGGGTCTGCGGTCAGTTTCCGTACTGGCGCGATTTTGAACTGCAGCTCGAATTCTTCCAGATCCGAGATTTTCTTCAGCAGGTCTTCAAACACCTCCCTGATGGCGCTGTCTGAGGATGTTTCGATGATATGGGCGTCAAGCAGCCGCTGAACAAGCCTGATTGACAGTTCTTCGGCGTTTTTGTATGCGGATTGGAGCATGTACCGCCTTTCCTTCTCCCGCTTCCTGTCAATGGCGCTTGAGGCCCTGGCGTCGGCACCGTACGGGTTGTGTGCATGATGGCCCATGGTGTTATCTCCTACGATAAAAAAGAATATTTTTTTTATGATTATTAAATTCTATCTATTATCACTTTGATAGCGCCTGATTGTCAATAAAAAAACGTAACTGTTCAGCAGCACCCCATCTATGCACGATCAGGCTGGATCACATAGATTTACTATAGTTCACCAGCCTGCTTGCACACATCTGGAGCACTGCTGAGCAGTTACAGCCTGGAGTATTTTGTAACTTTGAATTCATACCTGAGTAGTTACAAAAAAAACAAGAAATTCATGAGCAGCCGTACCTGGCTATTGGACCATGTCCGCTTCTTCCCTGATCCAGTTCTCTATCTCGGAGAGTGAGGGCAGGCGGCCTGCGCTCTTGACCTTGTTGTTGATGATGAGTGACGGGGTGCTGATCACGCCGTAGCGCATTATTTCATCGGCATCGTGGTAAATTTCTATATCCGCGGCAATGTTGAATTTCTGCAGTATCTCAATACTCATCGTATAGATCTTGTCGCAGCTGACACAATCTCGTCCCAGAACACGGATGACAAGACCCTGTTCTGTTGAATCCTCCGGATTGCAGTAACGTCTGTATTCGCGTTCAAGCGCCTCGATGTAGAGGTCTCTGGCGCTGTCCGGGATGTAGTTCTTTTTTGTCAGTTCCGTATAAAGAAAAGCAGCCGCTTCTTGAGTGGTCAGGTCCTTCTCTTTCGCCGTGTGCAGCGCCATGTCAAGGCCGACAAGGCCGACGCTGTTTTTTCCGACTTTGATTGTCTTCTGTGCTGGAGTATCCATTTTCAGGGGTCAGGGGTCAGGGGTCAGGGACACGCGAAGTTTTTAACTCGCAACCCGCATTCTAAAATAACCTCATCTGTTTGGCTTGTGTTTTTTTTCGCGATTTTGCATCTGGAATGGACCGGGAGATAAGGTGCGGCGGGATCTCGTTGAGAAATCTCGACCGGGTCTGGTTGTTCGTCCTCCCGTACATGGTCCGGGTCATGGATGATGTGAGGATCAGGGCATCTTTTGCCCGGGTGAGGGCGACGTAGAAGAGTCTTCTCTCCTCCTCGATATCGCTGTGCTCTTTCTCAAATGAATGCGGCATGATTCCCTCTTCAAGACCGGTGAGAAAAACGACCGGAAATTCCAGACCTTTCGCTGCGTGGAAGGTCATGAGAGAGACCGCCTCGGCCCGCTCGTCATAGACCGTTGCCTGAGAGTTCTGTTTTAAATGATGAGCAAAGGCGGCAAGGTCGCTGCCAAAGGCTGTTGAAAGTGTGAGAAGACGCATGGCGTTGTTCTCTCCCGGATCGACGCTGAGAAATTTCATTGTCTTTTTGAGAGTCTCAAGGAGTCCGATTGCTTTTGTCTCTGCAGCAAATTTCCGGAGCCGGTTGTTCAGGCCTCTGATCGTGTCGAGAATCTTTTTCTGGAGATTTATGGAAGATGCCGTGGCGAAGAAATCGCTGTCAGCAATTGAAATGGTTTCAAGGGTATTGAGCGTTGCCTCACCGATGCCCTTGATCTCCCGGAGAAGACAGAGATGTTCGGCAACGTCGGCTGTTCCTGCCGCGGCCAGAAGCCAGTAATAGACCGGACGCAGCCCGGGTGACATGAAATAAGGAGTGGAGCCGATCAGCTGAAAGGGAATGCCCCGGCGCCTCAGCGCCTTGCCGAGTTCATCCGCCTGTCTGCCTACTCTAAAGAGCACGGCGATATCCCCAAAGCTGATCGAACCGGTTTCGTCTGCGGCCTGCCGGTCCAGTATCGATCCGCCTCGGCCGGTATTGATCGAAAAATGACTGATGCCGCCCATGATTTCTTCGATCCTTCTGACCACAAACTCCGCCTCTGCAGCAGGAGTCCGGGCATGAAGGGTTTCGAGCCTGATGTTACCTTTCTTCTGAGAAAGAAGGTCTAAGCCGCTTCGTTCTCTGTTATTTTTAATCACCGATGAGGCAGCGGATAAGATAGCAGGGGCTGATCGGTAGTTTCTGGTAAGGTTGATCCTCTGAACAGGGGACTCTGCAGTGGCATTGTCTGCAAATTGAAAAAAGAACTCCAGACTGCTGCCCCTGAATCCGTAGATGGCCTGGTCCGGATCGCCGATGGCAAAGATCGATGCCCTTTTGCCGAGAAGCGAGACCAGTTCGTACTGACTTCGGTTTACATCCTGAAACTCATCCACAAAGAGATAGTCGATCTCTCTTGTTATGATTTCGTAAAAAACTTTTTCTTCTCTGAGTCTGGCTGCGAAGACCGGGATCACCGCATCGATATCAATTGAGTTCAGGGTGTTAAGAGTCTCCAGATATGCATCTATCTTCGGAGAGAAAGCAGGGGTGTTTCCAGCCGCGATTGACTCGTAATATTCGGTGATCTTTCCCAGGAGTTCTTTCCTCTGACTCCTGTCCATTCCCGGAAAGCGCCTCTTGAGAACAAGTTCCCGGGCCTCGTTGCCGAGCACCGAGATGTCTGGCCGGTCCCTTCTGAGCCACAACAGACAGAAGCCGTGAAAGGTGCCGACAAAGACCTCGCCGCTTTTTTCTCCAACCTCACTGTGGAGACGTTTTTTGATCTCGTCAGCTGCCTTGTTTGTAAAGGTAATGGCGACAAATTTGTGCGGGGGAGACCGGTCCTCTTTCAGGAGCCTTGCGATCCTGGCAATCAGGGTAGAGGTTTTTCCGGAGCCCGGGCCTGCTGTGACAAGAATTTTTTCAGCCTCGGAAAAGACCGCCTGCTCCTGCTCCGGGTTAAGCCCTGCCGGCTGCACGGGATCATGTGACGCGATTTTTTGTGTGAAAGGGAGCAGAGAGGTTTTATTCCGCTGCTTTTTTTTCTTACGTGTTCTCCCGGAAAAAAGGCTGATCTGACCGGCGTACAGGTCCAGTTCTCCTTCCTCGAATACATGGATCACTCCGAACTCGCCGTCAAAGCCCGGCTTGCGTATGACTTTGTTCGATCGTATCCTGGTGATGGACTCGCCTAATACCGTGGAGAATGCGTTTATATCTTCAATCGGGGTCTTGAGCAGGAGGTTGAACTCGGATCCGAATTTTTTGATGGTCCTGGTGTAGAGTTCCGTCACTCCCTTGGTGGCAGGCCCGAGTTGCAGGATCTCGCCAAGGAGTTCCGGCAGCGGCACCAGGCTCGTGAAATCAGGGCGGCCGGAAGGGTAATGCGGTTCTGTCCGGTCGGCAAGCTCCATGACCCGGTGGCTCACGCCGATAGTGAGCGGAGAGTTGCAGACCGGGCAGATCGATTCGATACTTCTGGTCGCAAGCGGATCGAGACAGACCTTGCATTTTCTGTGACCGTCAAAATGGTATTTCCCTTCTTCCGGAAAAAATTCAACCGTCCCGCCAAACCCGGCAGAAGGGTCCTCCAGGGCCTTGCGCATGGAAAAATAGTCAAAGCCGGTATCAAAAAGATTGACCTCTCGTCCCAGCTTTGAAGGGGAATGACAGTCGGAGTTGGAAATAAGGGTGAAGCGGTCAAGGGCTGAGACCAGCCTGTTCATGGCCGGGTCTGAGGAGAGGCCGGTTTCCAGGGCAAAGATGTGTTCGGTCAGATCGCCGAAACAGTCTTCGATGGCATCAAAGCCGGACTTGGAGCCGAAGAGGGAAAACCATGGGGTCCAGATATGGGCCGGTACCAGGAAACCGTCAGGGGCCTGTTCCAGGAGGATTTCGAGCAGGTCACGGGAGTCGAGGCCGAGAATGGGGCGACCGTCTGATTCGATGTTGCCGATGCCCGCAAGTTTGATGTTGATCCTTTCAACCGATTCAAAATCAGGAACAAAGAGGATGTTGTGGACTTTCCTGACCTTCTGGTGGCGTTTGTAGATGCTGCTGATCTCGGCAGTAAGAACAAAACGGACCGGGATCGCTTCCGGAGGGATGCCGAGTGCGTCAGGGACCGTTTCGTCCTTCATCCTGAAGAATCCAGGTTCGGCCGGCGCGAGGAGTTCTTTGAGCTGCGTGAGCCAGCCGGGATGGGTGAAATCTCCGGTGCCGACAACATTGATTCCTTTGACGCGCGCCCAGGAAAAAAGACCGGGAAGGTCGCTTTTTTTGCTGGTTGCCCTGGAGAAAGGGGAATGGATATGGAGGTCGGCGAGGTATTTCATTGTGCAACCGTAAACCGTAAACTGTAAACCGTAAACTGGTCCTTACGCATCAAGCACTTCCCTGATTGTATTGGCAAGTTCTCCCACTGCCAACGGCTTTATAATATTTTTCCTGATACCGGCTGTTTTCCATTCTTCTTCCAGAATGTTGTCAGTGACCTCAGTGCAGAGAATGACAGGAAGGTCAGGACGTTTGTCGAAAAGTTTCTTTGTCATCGCCAGACCGGTCATGACCGGTATGTTGTGGTCGGTGATAACAAGATCGAATTTTTCCGGATCAGCCTGGAAGATCTCCATGGCATCAATGCCTCCGTCTGCAGTGGTCACCTCGTAGCCGAGAAATTCCAGAAGTCTGCGTCCGGCTGAGAGTTTTTCCTCTTCATCGTCGATAAACAGGATTCGCTCGTTACCGGAAGGCGGGATGGTAACCACGTCTTCTTCTTTTCCGGCAGAGGCGATTTGAGGAAAATAGACATTAAAGAGAGTCCCTTTTTCCGGTTCGCTCTGAACCGTTATGATCCCCCCGAGGTTTTCAATGATGCCGTGGGCGACAGCGAGTCCCATGCCGGTTTTTTCACTGACGTCCTGTGTTGTAAAAAAAGGATCGAAGATCCGTTCAACAATATCTTTTTCCATGCCGTGACCCGTGTCACTGACACTGATCTTGAGAAAGGTTCCCGGTGTGATGTCCGGATGCTGTTCCAGAGAGGTGGAGTCAAGGTGCACTTCAGACAACCCGACTTTAAGAATGCCGCCGGTCCCCTTCATCGCATTGCAGGCATTGGAGCAGAGATTCATTATCAACTGCTGGAGAAGGGACGGATCAGCAAGAATCT
>DAOVSZ010000252.1 GCA_030627725.1 Desulfobulbaceae bacterium | reverse complement strand
TGAAGACTCTGTCAATGTCGTATGGTTCACCGAGTTTAAGGGATCAGGTAACGCACTGGTCTACGGTCCTGATGTAGCAGACCTGATGAACTCAGATGAAATTTCGCTGTCCCAGCTTGAAGACTACGCTGCCGGCGGCGGTAATATCAATATAGTGTTTGCCGATACGATGCAACTGAGCCGAACACGTGAAGACTCCAGATCCAATGTGCCGGGTCGCACCTACGACGAAGTTACCGAACGGCAGATCTGGCGGCATGAGGCCATTGCAACCGACCTCGAAACGGCCGGGCGCTCCGGCATTCCCGGACTTCCCTGGATTCCCGAGGATTACGACACATACGACGATCCTTACGGTCTTGAACCAATCGTGCCGACTGAGAGCCCGTTGCACGATGAAAACGGCCCGTTGCCCTATATTTCGGACAACACGATCACAACGTTCTCGATATTGAAAACAGAAGATGGAACGATCACAACCTACGCCTACGATACTAAGGATCCTGACTCAAATGTCGAGATTGTCGACATCTTTTCCTTGAACTGATCCGCATTATACCAGGTTATACCGCGGACAATCAGCAAGGAAGGTCAGGAACTAGCCGTCTATATGGCTTAAGATCTTAAAAAAATGTGTTCACAGTTTCAGCCCATGCCCAATAAAACACTCATGTTTACCGAAGACTCCTTCCCGGCCGGAATCGATGCAGCGCCGACCCTTTCGGAATGTATTCGTATTTTGGGTGTCCATCCGGACAGGCCTGAAACCTTTCCCTACGTCAACAGCGATGTGACCGCGGGCATGGAAAACGAGCTGCAGGTTGCCGTGTCCGGGAACAGAGAGACGGTGGATCTTCCGCAAACTATCGAACATTCCTGTTATTACGCCAATATCAAACTGAGGGTCAGAAGAGGTGACACCCCGCACTCAAGCCTGCGCGGCCTGGAAAGGTATCTCGCGGAAAATCCTGAGGGAGTCTGGGAGAACAGTTGGGTCCGTTTTCTCCATAACCGGCTGAATGACAATAGTCAGCGTGTACTGCACCTTGATTTCAAGGCGGACAAGAGTAATCCTGACAGTCCGCCCCGCAGTGATATCAGCCGTTTCTCCAGCCTGGAAAACGGAGAACAATGGCTCCGCCTGCCTATCAGTTATCTTTTAAAGCTCTCCCTGGCCGATGTCATCGGCCGTGGGGGAGGGCATCCCATCATCACAACAGGCGCCCGCCTTCTGGACAATTTTTTAAGTGATAATACCTCCCCGGAGACCCTTTCCTTTCATGTGGTACACAGTCCCCCACAAAACGGGGTGGGGGCAGGCGTGGCCCGGGAGGCGGCAAAGCGTTTTCTGCTCTGCAACCTGCTCCTTGACTATGCCAATATAAAATTCGGGCTTAAGGAGAACGGTCAGCGCGCCCTTCTTTTCTTCTCACCTCACCCTCCCATCCGGCAGCGGTTACTAAATGAAAGTATCTCAGATGCCTTTTACCGGGA
The DNA here is from genome assembly GCA_030627725.1 of Desulfobulbaceae bacterium. Taxonomy (GTDB): domain Bacteria; phylum Desulfobacterota; class Desulfobulbia; order Desulfobulbales; family DAOVSZ01; genus DAOVSZ01. The sequence goes on along the minus strand of DAOVSZ010000252.1, from coordinate 3,220 downwards.
GCTTTTTATGAGTCCCTGCCTTTCAGGCTGGGATAAGGGTGAAAGCAAACACGCCTACATGGCCCTTTGTCACCAGGTGCTGAGCCGCAGCCATATCAACGCGGTTATGAAAATGCGCGAGGCCTCCATTATCACCAAAAATCTTGTCGTGCTGCCCCACACCTCCAATGTAGGACTTGCCAACAACGGCACCCATATCAGCTTGGGCAGCAAACGTATGACCATGCTCAACAGCAACCCGGTCACCGGTTTTAGCCGGCATCATGAGAAATATCTTGGCGATCTGAACGCCAAGATCATGGAGCACTTTCTGCCGCTTTTTGTGGGTACATACAGCGCGGCCCCATACCGGTTTGACTACGAAGACTTTCATCCGGAAAAGGCCCTGGGCTTTCTGCCTCATCAACTGGATTACACCCATCTGCGCATGATCTGGCGGCGCTGGAAGAAAAAGGCGAAAAACAAGGTGTTCGGCCATGCCCTGACCCCCTTTGGCCCGCACGATTTAGACCGTTTTATTCGGAGCGCCTTTTCCCTTAAAGGCGATTTTGTGCCGGATTTCCGTTTGCTTGATTATCCGGTGGCATTGCTGGCCACGGAAGGAAATTGCTGTCAGGATGGGCGGCTGGGCAATGATTACTCCCTGAAAAAAGATCTGGAAACCCTCGGGGTCTTTGACAAACGTATGTCGTTGTATCAGCTCATCAAGCTGCGCGAGTTCACGGAAATGGGGTTTTCCGGCTTCGAGTTTCGCCACTACTCCCTGTTTCATGACTTCGGCGATATGAAAGAGGCGGCCAATCTGCAGATGCTGCTTGCGGCCCTTGCCTTTAAATACATCATTTCAGGCCGGATCAGTCATGATGATATCCCCTCCACCCCATTCATCGAGAGCGAGCGGCGGCAGATACTATTCGGCGCGGCCATCGGGATTCCCACCTTTTTTGTATTGAAAAAAACAAGAAACATTTTTTTGAAACAAATTTTACAGCGGGTAAAGGGGAGTCGCGTCAGCCGCCGTTATTCAGACTATTTCCGTGTACATAACAGCGAGTACCGGCTGGCGCTTCTGGAGATTCTCCGGAAAGACGGTTCTGATCTGATTGAGATAATGGGCATGGATGAAACCATGCGTGATCTGGAGGAGCGGTTGAAACATCCGACCGAAAAATCGGCATGGAGCAAGCTTGTGTGCGGCATCCTCGGCTCGGATGCGGCAAAGATCAAACCTCATGACCTCAGTGCCCATGAATTTAACAGTGCAGCCGAACGTTATTACCGGGAAAGACTGCGCATTCGCCATTTAGAGGAAGGCTGGCGTTATCTGGCCGATGACATCAAGGCCATGGCGCACGGCAGGCTGCCTTTGACACTTGAGCAACGTGACGAAATTAAAAAATTTTGCGCCGGACGACCGCTGGAGGAGGCCATAGCCCACAACGGCCGTCAGATTTCCGACGGCAAGGTGGACGAGGATGGGGCTGTTAATTTCATCCGCCTTTTTCTGCTGGCCGAGACCTTTGACTCCAAAAGAAGGTAAGGCACTGTAATGCATCAATATGTAGAACGAACAAGTAACATGGTCATTACCGAGGAACTTTTCGGTGACAGGATTGTCAATTTTCTCTATTCCAGGGCACGGGAGCATGCCCCGCGGCTCTTTGAGATGGCGACCAGTGCCGGAACCTCAAGCCTTCTTGGTTTTTGTAACTTTGACCTGCCGCTTTCCGCAAAACTTTTGGGAAACAAACGTTTTTTCATCCGTTGCGGGGTCGATCTTGCCGAGTGCGTGGAAAAGACGCAATATTTCGATACGCCCCGGAAGATTTTTGAACGGCAAATAAGGTACTGGGAGTGCCGGCCCATGGAAGATGACAACCATGCTGTGGTATCCCCGGCGGACGCCCGGATGCTTGCCGGTTCTCTTTCCGGAGGGTCTTCCCTGTTCTTAAAGGGAAAGTTCTTTGAATATGAAGAATTGCTTGGTATGGATAAGGAAAAGTGGCGGCTGGCCTTTAAGGACGGAGATTACGCAATCTTCCGTCTGACCCCGGACAAGTACCATTATAATCATATGCCTGTTACCGGCAGGGTCATGGATTTTTATGAGATATCCGGCAAATACCACTCCTGCAACCCCACCGCGGTAATAGAGATTGTGACCCCCTATTCCAAAAACAAACGGGTGGTTACCATCATTCAGACCGATGTGCCAGGCGGTACCAACATCGGGCTGGTGGCCATGGTTGAGGTTGTTGCCCTGATGATCGGCAAGGTGGTCCAGCGTTACTCGGAAAATGGGTATGAGTTTCCCGTAAAGGTGGCGCCGGGCATGTTTCTCCGCAAGGGGCAACCCAAGAGCCTGTACCGGCCGGGCAGCAGCACGGATGTCCTGTTTTTTCAGAAAAACAGGGTCGAATTTGCCGAAGATATTGTACATCATATGCAGCGGCGAGATGTGATCAGTCGTTTCAGCCGGGGATTCGCAAGTCCTCTGGCTGAAATTGACGTCGCGCTGAGGTCGGTTGTTGCCTGTAAAAAAGAAATGTAAATACAATGGAGTTATTATGAAAAACGCAATTTTTTGCCTGGCCACGGCAATGGTGGCAACTCCTCTTCTTTTTTGGAGCTATAAGGTTTTGCCCAGGGAACGGTGGCAGATTATCGCCTCTATTCCAGCGGGCGACCATGCCGGGCCATCGGGTCTGTGGCGGGGAACCAATCTTACCTTTTACGGCCTTTTCCTTGCCTCGGGCAGTATCATGGGCGTGGCTGTATTTCTCTTTCTTCTTTCCTCTATTGGCGAGCCTATGACCATCACCCTGGCACTGATCAGTCTGGTGATGATTCTCTCCTTGAGCGGAGCTAAACTCATTGCCGGGATTGTGGAAAAAAAACAAAATACCCTGACCGTGGCCGGAGGGGCCTCGGTGGGACTCTATTTGACGCCCCTGGCCATTGTCTGCTACAATCAGCAACTTGGAAATTCCGGTGAAACATTGCCTTTGCTGCCGGTGATGGCCTCTCTGGCAATTGCCTACCTCATTGGTGAGGGGATCGGCCGGCTGGCCTGTATCAGCTTCGGCTGCTGCTACGGCAAACCGGTTTCCGAACTGGGCCTTCTGTTGCAATGGATCTTTTCCAGATTTTCCGTCAGTTTTCACGGTCACACAAAAAAAATCGTCTATGCCTCGGGTCTTGGCGGGGTGAAGGTAGTGCC
>DAOVSZ010000261.1 GCA_030627725.1 Desulfobulbaceae bacterium | reverse complement strand
GTCTTCAGGTCCTGCTGCCGGGTATCGGAAAGGGTAGAACCGACAATTTGTTTTACATGACCGTCGTGGAGGTCAATACATGGTCTGAATTTCATCGGCAAAAAAATCTCTCGCAGAGTTCACAGGGGCACAGAGAAAAACTTTAAGATTTAAACACTATAGCTTTGTTGGTGAGAAATCGCCAGTAGAACTGATGCATCTTTATGCCTAACAAAAAAAGGCTGCCTCGCCACGGAGACAGCCTCTTTTTTTATTTCAAACACTTAGTGTTCTGTGTACTAACAGGTTTCGTCATACGGCTCCTTGAGCATCAGGGTTGCCGGATCCAGGTTCAGGCTCTTGCCTGTGGATTCCGGCTTCGTCGCATCTTTTATGATGTTTAAGGCGATGCATTTTTCATCCGTCTTCGGCTGCAGGACAATGACCGTATCAAAGAGGTCATCTACCTCATGGCACGGGGCGGGAATGCCTGCCGCACTCACCCGCTGATCGTCACGATGGCTGGTGGCCGAGAACCAGATATTGAGGTCCATGACTGTGGCGAGTTCCTGAATGTCCGCAAGGATCTCTCTGTCTGCCGCGGCAAAATCAAAGCCGTCAATGACCAGACAGTTCGGACGAAAGATGTTCTGATACACTAAATCGTTCAGGCGCTCTTCCAGTTTCGGCCGGCTGAAGCTTGACTCGTTAAAGGTCATGATCAGGCGGTTCCGATAAATTTCAGTCATGATTTCCGTCGTATTTTCAAGCTTGAATTCCTCGGCAATATCTTTGAAGATATCATCATACCACGTTCGTATCTTATCCAGTGTCTGCCCGATGCTGACATGCAGCACCTGATTGCCGCTTAACAGACTGTCGAGCGCGATCTGGACTAAAATTGCGGTTTTTCCAAGTCCTGCGCGGGCCATGACAAGACCCATGCGCGGCGCTGCCGTGCCCTCGGTGTCAGCAGGGTACAGTACCCGAAGCGGATTTTTTTCTACCAGATCCTTGTGCAACATAGAAACCTCCTCATCCCCCGGATGAACGGGGATATAAAACTATCAACCGGTTATTGATAATCGTAAACAGCAGCAGCCTTCCGGCCGAGCGCTATTTCTTTTCTTAACTATTCAGGTGGAACTGAATACTTTGCCCAAACACCTACTGTAACTGTTCAGCAGTGCCCCAGATGTGCGCAAGCAGGCTGGAGAACTATAGTTGTCCTATGTGAACCAGCTTGATCGCGTGCATCTGGGGTGCTGCTGAATAGTTACTTCTTTTCTTTATCTTTTTTCTGCTTATCTGCAACAATTTCTTCAGCAACGGATTTCGGCACCTGTCTGTAGGTGGCAAACTCCATGGTAAATTCCGCCTTCCCTTGCGTAAGGGACCTCAGCACGGTGGAATATCCGAACATTTCGGACAGCGGCACCTCAGCCTCGACCACGGTGTAGTCTCCCTCTTCAAAGGTACCGACAATCATGCCCCGCCGCTGGTTCAGGCTGCCCATAACACCGCCCTGAAACTCAGTCGGACCTTCAACCGCGACCTTCATGATCGGCTCCATGATCACTGGTTTTGCCTTGCTGTAGCCCTCCTTGAAAGCGCCGACTGCGGCCAGCTGAAAGGCAACGTCCGATGAATCGACCGCATGGGAGGCGCCATCGTTGATCACCACCCGGACACCGGTGATGGACGCCTCGATCAGCTTGCCCTTTTGAATACTCTTCTTAAAGCCCTTGTTGCAGGAGTTGATAAACTCGCGAGGGATGGAACCGCCGACGATCTTGTCAACAAATTCGTACTCTTCCTCTATCGGCTCCATATAACCGCCAACCCGCCCAAACTGCCCGGAACCGCCGGTCTGTTTCTTATGGGTATAGTTGAACTCGGCGCGCCGGGTGATGGTCTCGCGATAGGAAACCTGCGGCTGGCCGACCTCTACGTCTGCATCGTACTCCCGCTTCATCCGCTCGATATACACCTCAAGATGAAGCTCTCCCATGCCGGAGATGATGGTCTCGCCGGTTTCTTGGTCCACATAGGTCCTGAAGGTGGGATCTTCCTTGGTAAACCGGTTCAGGCCCTTGGACATGTTGACCTGGGCCTTGTTGTCGGCCGGGATGATGGCAAGCGAAATAACCGGCTCCGGCACATGCATCGAACTCATGGAACAGGAAATATCGCTGGCGGTAAAGGTATCGCCGGAAGCGCAGTCGATGCCGAACAGGGCAACGATATCTCCTGACTGGGCCTCTCCAATCTCCTCCATCTCGTCAGCGTGCATGCGGACAAGACGCCCGACCTTGTGTTTTTTTCCGTCCCGGGCATTGATGATCGTATCTCCCTTGCGCAGGGTTCCCTGGTAGATTCGGATATAGGTAAGCTGGCCGTAGCGACCGTCTTCCAGTTTAAACGCCAGGCTCACCAGCGGTTCGTCGGGACCATTGGAAAGGGTAAACTCTTGTTCGTCCTTAGCAAGATCAAGAGCGGTGTTTTTGATGTCCTGCGGACAGGGCAGATAAGAAATGACGGCATCCAGCATGAGCTGGACCCCTTTATTCTTATATGCAGACCCCATGATGACCGGGGTCATTTCAAGGCTCACGGTCCCTTTGCGGATCGCGTCACGGATCATCTCTTCGGTGGGGGTCCCCTCAAGCGCCGCCTCCATCAGTTCATCCGAAAACATGGAGGCTGCATCAAGAAGCTCCTCCCGTTTTGCATCCGCCTCATCTTTCAGGCTGTCCGGAATCTCTTCCTCCCTGAGATTCTCGCCGTTATCACCGTCAAAGTAGATCGCCTTCATCCTGACCAGATCAACCAGGCCCTGCATCTCGCCTTCAAGCCCGATCGGGATCTGCAGCAGGACCGCGTTCTGGTTCAGCTTGTCGCGAAGCTGGCCGGCGACACGGTACGGATTAGCGCCGGTGCGGTCACATTTATTGATAAATGCGATTCGGGGGACACTGTAGCGCTCCATCTGGCGGTTGACGGTGATGCTCTGGGACTGCACACCGCCCACGGAACAGAGAATAAGGACCGCGCCGTCAAGGACCCGAAGCGCCCGTTCAACCTCAATGGTGAAATCGACATGGCCCGGGGTGTCGATGATGTTGACCTTGTGGTCTTCCCAGGAGCAGTATGTGGCTGCCGACTGGATGGTGATGCCCCGTTCTTTTTCCAGCTCCATGGAGTCCATTGTGGCGCCGACCCCGTCTTTACCGCGTACCTCATGAATAGCATGAATACGCTTGGTATAAAAAAGAATTCGTTCTGTCAGGGTTGTCTTGCCTGAGTCAATATGGGCGCTGATGCCGATATTACGTACTTTGTCCAGAGTGCTCTTCATCGTTCTTCCTCGAAAAAATCTATCTTGTCTGCTGATGGCCTAAAGGAGTAACAATACGTTATTGTTGCTGTTATAGGGGAATAAATTGAAAACGGCCCCGGGAAAGGGGCCGTTTTATGCTCAAGATCGCCTGGTTAGCCGCAAATATTATCCGCGCTTAACAGATATGTCAAGAAAAAATATGCGCTGCTTATGCACTAAAAGACGCTTTAAAAAGATTTTCAATCGCCGCCCTGCCTGCATCGGTCAGGTTGCGTGTCCCTGAACCGACAAAGGTATCGTATTCAATCTTCGGCGTGTCTTTCTGCCAGCTGTTGTTCTGCCAGGAAAACCACTGGCCTGCCTGCTGATCATAGACACTCACCGGCCGGTTAAAAACTTTAGCGAGTTCCACGGCCCAGCCGGTGCCGCCCTTGACTGTATTGTCTTGCTGGATAGAGCCGACGGCAAAGACCTGATGCCCGTTGTTTACCATATGGAAGATGACCTGCAGGACCTTTCTGATCTTGTCCGTTTCATAATAGGTCCGGTGCATCATCTTTGACACCAGTTCCATACTGATATCACCGCGCTTGAGTTCTTCCGTCGAGAGTATCTGAAGACCTGCTTCCCGTTCCGGGCTCATGCCCTCAAAAGAAAGCGTTACTTCCTTGATCCCGAATTTTTCTGCGATTTCACCAAAAGCGCACTCAGCCCCGCGCAGACCGCCACTGTAAAGTGTACACTTATTTTTATCCAACATATCAGCCTCCCATTTTGGATTTGAAGTCAAAACTGAAAAAAAAGAAAAGGGGTCACGTTAAAACGCAACCCCTATCATGTTTCTGGTGCCGAGACCAGGAATCGAACCAGGGACACACGGATTTTCAGTCCGTTGCTCTACCGACTGAGCTATCTCGGCATAGAGGAGGTAAAATATTGAAAGGTTGTCTTCTTGTCAAGAAAATTCTCAACAATCAGGTAATCACGTTCAAGGTTAAGTTTTTGCTGAGAGCTGAGAGTTGAACGCCTCGTAACTATTCAGCGTGATAGCTCAAAGTGTGCAAAAACACTGACCTGTAACTGTTCAGATGTGCCCCAGATGTGTACAAGCAGGCTGACAAGCTATAGTTGGCTATGCGAGAAGGCCTGATCGTGCACAGCTGGGGTGCAGCTGAACAGTTACGAGAATGGTTAGTGATCAGACACAGGAGAACCGGATGAGAAGATTATTTTTTCTTACATTCT
>DAOVSZ010000277.1 GCA_030627725.1 Desulfobulbaceae bacterium | reverse complement strand
TTGCCTGCCAATAGAAACAAAATTGAACATTCCAAGGAACTTGTTCTTAACCCTCAAGAATGGTTGAATTGTCTTCCTGATTGTTGCCCGGCTTGATTCGGAGAAAATCATATCCAACGTGAAAGCGGTATCCACTTCCAAGTGGTTGCCGCTTTTTTTGTTGGTAAGACATGGGTGGAAATAGGGGTAGAATTTTCGACAAAACAAAAAAAAGGGAGTCAACCAAATCGGCTGACTCCCTTGGTACTGCTGGCGGGGCCGACGAGACTCGAACTCGCGACCTCCGGCGTGACAGGCCGGCATTCTAAACCAACTGAACTACGACCCCGCAATATCTTTAAAACCTGGTGGGCGGAACAGGGCTTGAACCTGTGACCCCCGGCTTGTAAGGCCGGTGCTCTCCCAGCTGAGCTACCCGCCCGGGAAAGTAGGCTTTTTACCAGCATCCCCTTGGTTAGTCAAGGAAATTCAATTAATAAGCCGTAAAAAAAATGATCTTTATTTGGAGTATCAGTGAGCCGCAACATTGTCGGCCGTTATTTGAATTTCCGGACAGTATGTTTCCATCGAAACTTCACTGAATAACGACTCACCTTCCTTCAAAACAAGAGCCTTTTCAAGGACCTCATCCATATGATCAACAAGTTGAATATCGAGGCTCCTTCGCACCTTTTGCGAGACCTCCTCAAGATCACGCTTGTTCTCTTTTGGAATCAGTACGTGACTGATATTACCGCGCCGCGCCGCAAGCAGCTTTTCAGTAAGACCACCAATAGGCAGCACCTGACCCCGGAGAGTGATTTCACCGGTCATGGCCAGTTCCCTGCGAACCGGGATTCTGAGAAGCGCTGAAACTATGGAGGTAACCATTGTAATTCCAGCCGACGGACCATCCTTTGGAATGGCGCCCTCGGGTACATGAACATGTATATCGATCTGCTGATAAAAATCGGGGGAAAGCCGCAGACGACCGGCCCTGGATCGCACGTAACTAAGCGCGGCCTGGACTGATTCCTGCATGACTTCGCCCAGTTTGCCGGTCACGATGAGTTTACCCTTGCCGGGCATCAGAAGGGTCTCAATCTGCAGTAATTCACCGCCGACTTCGGTCCAGGCGAGTCCGGTGGTCAGACCTATCATGTTGACCTCTTCAGCCTGTCCAAATCGGTATTTCTGCACACCTAGATACTTTTTTACGGTGGCAGCGGACACCCGGTATTTCCTGTCCTTCTTTTTTCTCTTCAACCGATCCCGTGCAATCTTCCGGCAAATCGAGGCGATGCTCCGTTCCAGGTTACGCACTCCAGCCTCCCTGGTATAGCACCGCACTATTTCCAGAATGGCTCCATCGTTTATGGTAATGTCGCCTTTTGCAAAGCCGTTTGCCTCAAGCTGTTTTGGAATCAGGAAACCCTGAGCGATTTTAAGTTTATCCTCTTCCGTGTAACCGTTCAGCTTGATAATCTCCATCCTGTCCCGCAACGGCAGCGGAATGGCATAAAGATTGTTGGCCGTGGTGATGAAAAACACATCGGAAAGATCATAATCCAGGTCAAGATAATGATCATTAAATGCGTTATTCTGCTCAGGATCCAGGACTTCCAGGAGCGCTGACGCCGGATCGCCTCTGAAATCCATGCTCATTTTATCTACTTCATCAAGACAAAAAACCGGATTGTTGACCTTGACCTTCTGCAAAGACTGGAGAATCTTGCCCGGCAATGCCCCGATATAGGTCCGTCGATGTCCACGAATCTCAGCCTCATCCCGGATCCCGCCGAGAGACAACCGTACGTATTCCCTGGGCATTGCCCTGGCAACAGACTTGCACAATGAAGTCTTGCCAACGCCTGGAGGGCCTACGAGACAGAGGATCGGTCCTTTTATCTTCTTTACCTGGGCCTGGACAGCCAGATACTCCAATATACGTTCCTTGGGCTTCAACAGTCCGTAATGATCTTCTTCTAAAATCTTCTCTGCCTTTAGAATATCAATTTTATTCTTTGACTTTTCAAGCCATGGGAGATTGATGATGCAGTCTATGTAATTCCGCACCACGGTTGCCTCGGCCGACATAGGCTGCATCATCTTGAGTTTCTTGAATTCCTGGGTGACTTTTGCCTGCGCGGCCTTAGGCAGTTTTTTATTGTTTATAGCCTGCTCAAGCTCAGCTATCTCGGAAAGGGTCTCATCCTGCCCTCCTCCGATCTCCTTCTGGATCGCACGCATCTGCTCTGCAAGATAGTATTCCCTCTGGGTCTTTTCCATCTTCTTCTTGACCCGGGACCTGATGCGCTGTTCCAATGTGGCGATGTCTTTTTCTTTGAGAATCAGTTCAAGAACCAATTCAAGACGGTCTATCACGGAAACCGTGTTTAAGACCTTCTGTTTTTCCTGGACTTTTAAGGGGAGATGAGATGCCAGCACATCAACAAACTTTCCAGGATCCTTGAGCCTGGAAAGAGATTTGACCACCTCGTTCGGGATCTTCTTGACGTGTTTGACGTACTCCTGGAACGTTAAGAGTATCTCCCGGATATACGCCACAGCCTCGGCTCCGCCGATCCGGTTTTCAAAATACTCATCCACTTTAACAGTAAAAAAATCAGGATTCGGCAGAAACTCCCTGACACGCGCACGTCTCTGGCCCTCTACAAGCGCTTTAATGGTGCCGTCCGGCAACCTGAGCAATTGCAGCACGGTTGCGACTGTCCCGATTTCGTACACCCCGTCCGCATCAGGATCATCTATTGACGCATCCTTCTGTGTGGTCAGAAAAATCCTGGTCCGCTTGTCCATAGCCGATTCAAGGGCCTTGATAGATTTCGTCCGGCCCACGACAAGTGGGGCTATCATGTGAGGGAAAAGGACAATATCCCGCAAAGGCATCATGGGATATTCTTTCTCTTCAATCTGATACAGGTTCATTTTCAATATCCATATGTAATTAATTAGGAATTAGGAATTCGTAATTTATTTATGCGCTCTTCCTGGTTTCATTCTCGTAGAGAATTACCGGGTATTCACCGTTTTCAATCACCTGCCTGTTGATCACGCACTCCCGAACATTTGTCTGTGAGGGGATTTCATACATTATGTCAAGCATCGCCGTCTCAAGGACCGATCTCAGCCCCCTTGCACCCGACTTTCTCTTTATGGCTTCTTTTGCAACAGCCACCAGTGCGCCCTCTGTAAAACGAAGCCTGACATCATCAAACTTAAAGAGCAGTTCATACTGCTTTATAAGCGCATTCTTCGGTTCCTTCAGAATCCTGACCAGATCTTCCTCTTCCAGTTCTTCCATGGTGGCGATCACAGGCAATCGACCCACCAATTCAGGAATAAGTCCGAAACTCAGAAGGTCTTCGGGCTGAATCGCGGCAAGGATCTCTCCCATCTTCTTTTTCTTGTCATTGCTGACCACCTTGGCGCCAAACCCCATGGACTTGGTTCCCGTGCGTCTCTTTATCACACTGTCAAGACCTACAAATGCACCGCCGACCACAAAAAGTATGTCCGTGGTATCGATCCTGATATACTCCTGCTGGGGATGTTTGCGCCCACCTTTTGGCGGGACACTGGCAACCGTGCCTTCAATTATTTTCAAAAGAGCCTGTTGAACGCCTTCGCCTGAAACATCCCTTGTTATGGAGGCGGAGTCGGTCTTTTTGGCAATCTTGTCGATTTCATCGATATAGACAATACCCCGGCTGGCCTTCTTAACATCATAATCCGCAGCCTGCAGAAGACTCACAAGGATATTCTCAACATCCTCACCCACGTAACCCGCCTCAGTCAAGGTCGTTGCATCAGCCATTGCAAAAGGCACATTCAAGATCCGCGCAAGGGTCTGGGCCATGAGGGTCTTGCCGCTGCCCGTTGGGCCGATAAGGATGATATTGCTCTTCTGCAATTCAACGGACTTTTCAATACCCTGACTCTCATAATCAATGCGCTTGTAATGATTGTGGACAGCCACTGACAGAACGCGTTTGGCATGATCCTGTCCGATCACGTACTGATCAAGATGTTCATTGATCTGTATCGGTTTTAAGATCGCAGTCAGCCCCTCGGCTTCCTGATCGGCCTGACGATCTTCCCGGACAATTTCGTTGCAAAGTTCAATACATTCGTCGCAGATGTAAACGGTCGGCCCTGCAATCAATTTCTTGACATCTTCCTGGCTCTTGCCGCAGAAAGAACAGTTGACTTCCACGTCATCGTTCTGTTTGTCAGGCATAATT
>DAOVSZ010000133.1 GCA_030627725.1 Desulfobulbaceae bacterium | reverse complement strand
TTATTTCAATGAGATATGCTTTTGGAGGGTTCGGGAGGGGAAAATGAGGATTATTTTAAAAAAATTGAAAAAATTTGAAAAAAATCGTTGTTCGGTTCAAAAATCCGTTAATGCATCGTAAACGTGCTCTGCATGATTTTCCGCCAAACACTGCTTACAAAGCTTAAATTTTGATGATACAATCATTAAAATTCAAGTTATGTACCTGCAAAGAATTCAAACAGACAAATTAGAGCGGCTCTTTTCGGTTTTCCCTGTGGTAGTTGCGCATAATCGGGGATGGATAAAAAAAATAGGGTTTCAGGAAAAACCCTGAAACCCCTATGATCTTACTGGTCGGGACGAGAGGATTCGAACCTCCGGCCCCCTGAACCCCATTCAGGTGCGCTACCAGACTGCGCTACGTCCCGACTTCTATTTTTGCAGTGAGAGAGATCTTCACTCAAGCATCTCTTTAATCTCGTTGAGCTCCGTCTTAATCCCTTTGAAAAAAGTCCGGTCGCTCATGGACATCTTTTTCGGGTTGCTGCTTTTAGCTTTTTTTTGTTTAGCGCCCTTCTCCTTTGCCAGGGCCTTTTTGGCGCCGGCAATGGTAAAACCCTCATCCTGGAGAAGCTTCTTAATTTTTAAAATATTTTCAACGTCTTTTCGCTTGTACAGACGCTGCTTAGATGAAGCGCGCTGCGGTCTGAGACTCTTGAACTCCGACTCCCAATATCTCAACGCATGCTGCTTGACGCCGGTAATTTCACAGACCTCACCGATCTTAAAGTAGAGTTTGTCCGGAATAACGACAGTTATTCCGGCCCCTCCACTCCCCTTTCGTTCCATACTGTTGAAGGGTTCTTCTGTCACGGTTTTCCTGTGTACAAGCTGCAGGCACAGGCATCAGCTTCCGGGAAAAGTCACTCCGGCCGCCTTTTACTTCTTGTTCACCCTTTCCCGCAGGCCCTTGCTGGGCTTGAACGTCACCATGCTTCTTTTGGATATCTCCATGGACTCGCCTGTCCGTGGATTACGCCCCATTCGAAGCGCTTTTTTACGTACTGAAAACGTCCCGAACTGGACCAGCTTGACGGATTCCTCAGCAAGCAGCGACTTCCGCATACAGTAGAAAATCGTATCAATAAGCTCACTTGCTCCGCGCTGGGAAAATCCAATTTTCTCATTTATCGTCTTTGCCAGGTCCTTCCGGGTCAAATTTGATCTACTCATCTATTATACCTCACGTAGCCTTCCGTTAAAACGGGAGAGAATCATATCGATAATTTTTTCATGTACCCTGCCAACCGTCTCATCATCAAGTGTTTTTTCACTTGAGCGATACGTTACAGAAATTGCGACACTCTTTATGCCGTCCTCGATCGGTTTGCCGCGGTACACATCAAAGATGTCTGCAGACTGAACCAGAGGATCGTCAAAGCTTCCAATTGCCTCGATCATCTGTCCGGCCTGGACACCTTCAGGGACCAGGACCGCGATGTCCCAGGAAACAGCCTGAAATTTCGGCAATGGTGTAAATGTCTTGGGCGCTGCTGCAAGTTCAACGAGTTCATCAAGATGAATATCGAGAAAAAAGCAGTCCTGCTTGATACCGAACTGTTTCAGGGCCTTCTTTGCGAGCATGCCCACGCACCCGATTTCCTTCCCATCAACCTTCAGTTCAAAAAAAGAACCTGGGTCAACATACCTTTTTGGAGCGCCTTCAGCGAGCAAAAATTCAACCTGCGGCAGCCGGAACCCTTCCATGAGCTGTTCCACCGCTCCTTTTGCGTCAAAAATATCAACTAATTCCTCAGCGAAATAAAGGCGTGAGGAACCAGGATGCCTTCTCCCGCTCATGACTGCGGCAAGACGGACCTTTTCGTCCGGCTGGTCTCCGCCTGTCGGGTGAAAAACCTTTCCGATCTCAAAGAGACGGACATCCGTGGTCTGATGGTTGATATTCCGGCATACATTCTCAAGAAGACCGGGAAGGAGCATCGTCCGCATCACACTCTGGTCCTCGGCAATCGGATTTAAGAGCCGGACCACTGTCCTCTGCGGATCTTCCTCTTCCAACCCAAGCATATCAAAATGACGTTCGGAAACAAAACTGTAGTTAATCGCCTCATAAAAGCCAAGTGATGTCAGTATGGATGCCGCCTGCTTCTGCAGATCACGTCCCTGATCACGCTCGGCAAAACTCATCGGCACCATAGGCAGCGCGGACGGGATATCGTTAAACCCCTTGAGCCGGGCAATTTCCTCTACCAGGTCAATCTCTCTTTCCAGATCAACCCTGAAGCTTGGCGGCCTCACCGTCAGGGTATCCTCATCCTTCTTTTCCGCACGAATCTCAATACTGGTGAGAAAATCAATCAAATCATCGGCGGAAAAATCCATGCCCAGGAGATCACAGGTCTTTTTGACCCTGAGAGAAAGCACAGGCGGCTCGGCAATGCCTTCACAGAAATCAACCCCGTCGTTAACGACTTTTGCGCCGGTTATTGCAACCATGAGCTGCACCACTCTTTCCAGGGCCCGCGGCGCAAGCTCCGGATCAACCCCGCGCTCAAACCTATACGAAGCATCTGTGCCCAGCTTCAGCATCCGACTCGTCCTGCGAATGCTGATCGGATTAAAACAGGCGCTTTCAAGCAGCACATCCGTGGTCGCGGCGCTCACCTCGGAGTTCCCGCCCCCCATGACACCGGCAACAGCCACCGGCTTTTCAGCGTCACAGATAAGGAGCATCTCCGGATCAAGCTCACGCTTCGTTCCGTCAAGGGTCGTAATGGTCTCACCAGGTGCGGGTTTTCTGACCACAATCCGGTGTCCTGCGAGTTCATCGAAATCAAAGGCATGCAGAGGCTGACCATACTCCAGCATGACAAAGTTGGTGATATCCACAACGTTGTTGATCGGCCTGAGGCCAATGGAGAGAAGCCGTTTCTTAAGCCACCAGGGAGAGGGAGCGATTGTTACATTCCTAAGCAACCGTGCCGCATACCGGGGACAATCCTCGGGAGATTCGACATCAACAGCAAAAGGGACCCCTTCACCTGTCAACGCAGGCAGTTCTTTTTCAATCGGCTGAGATATATTGCCCCTGGTGAAACCGGCAACCTCCCGCGCAACTCCGATCACACTGGTGCAGTCAGGTCGGTTCGGAGTCAGATCGACCTCAATAAGGGTATCTTTCAGTTCCAGGGCCTCTATCAGGGACTGACCGTGTTCAAGCGTTTCCGGCAATTCCATGATCCCGCTGTGCTCTTCACTGATGCCAAGGTCTCTTTCAGAACAGAGCATTCCAATGGAAGATTCACCTCGGATCTTCGACTTTTTGATCTTCAAACCGGATGGCAACGTAACTCCGGGAAGAGCGATCGCGGTAAGCATGCCGACAGCTGCATTAGGCGCGCCGCAGACGACCCGGTAGCGTTCAGGACCCACAGCCACTTCACACAACGAAAGCTTGTCCGCATTCGGATGAGGGGCTACCTCGACAATTTTGGCCACCCTGACCTCATCAAGCCCATGGAACAGCGCATCAACGGAATCAACTTCCAGCCCGGCCATGGTCAGACGGTCTGCAAGCTCATCAGGGGTGAAATCAAAGTCGATGTATTGTTTTAACCAGTTAACAGTGAATTTCATTAGAACTGTTCAAGAAACCGAAGGTCGTTTTCATAGTAAAGGCGAATATCATTGATGCCGTATTTGAGCATGGCGATTCTTTCTACGCCGAGCCCAAAGGCAAACCCACTGTACTCATCCGGGTCATACTCAACCATCCGGAAGACCTCAGGATCGATAAGACCGGCGCCTAATATCTCCAGCCATCCGGTCTGTTTGCAGACCCGGCAACCCTCTCCGCCGCACATGACACAGGCAATATCGACCTCGGCGCTTGGCTCGGTAAAAGGGAAAAAGCTGGGACGGAAGCGAATCGCAACGTCCTTGTCGAACATCTGGGCGACAAACACGGACAAGATCCCTTTCAAGTCGCCAAAAGAGACTTTTTTGTCAACAAGAAAGCCTTCCACCTGATGAAACATCGGGGTATGGGTGATATCGGAATCGCAGCGGTACACCTTGCCGGGCGCGATCATCCTCAGCGGCGGCTTCCTGGTCTTCATGGCCCTGATCTGCATGGGTGAAGTATGCGTTCTCAAGAGCACATTGTCGGAAATATAAAAGGTGTCGTGCATGTCCCGCGCCGGATGGTGCTGCGGGATGTTCAGGGCCTCAAAGTTATAGAAATCAAGCTCAACGTCCGGTCCTTCGGCAACCTCAAAGCCCAGCCGCTCAAAGATCGTGCAGACCTCATCCATGATCTGCGTTACCGGATGCAATCTGCCTGCAGGTATTCGCCGGCCCACCAGGGTCAGATCATCGACCGGTTTGCCGGCAGAGGCAACCCCGAACAGCGCGGCCTGCTTCTCGGCAAAGGCCTTTTCAACGTCCTGCTTGATCGTATTGGCAAGTTTTCCCAGACGGGGCCGGTCCTCGGGAGACACCCCTCCCAGTTGACGCATGAGAGTGGTAAATTGTCCTTTCCGGCCAAGATACTGGACTCTGAACGTATCGAGCTCTTCCTTTTTATTGAGAGAATCCAGAGAGGCGGTAGCCTCGTTTTTCAAACGCAGCAGTTCTTCTTCCATTTTCAGGAAACTGCCAGCTTTACAACCTGAGAAAAGGCGTTGGCATCGAGAATCGCCATGTTGGACAGGACCTTGCGGTCGAGTTCGACATTGGCCTTTTTAAGACTGCCCATCAGCTTGCTGTAGGAAATTCCATTCTGTTTTGCTGCAGCAGCAATACGAACGATCCACAGACTCCTGAAATCCCGTTTCCGGGTTCGACGGTCGCGATAGGCATAGCAAAGCGCCCGATCAACGGCCTCAGTGGCCGTCTTGTAAAGACGATGACGTCCACCCCGATAGCCTTTAGCCAGCTTCATGATTTTTTTTCTTCTTCGACGCGCCTTAAAACCTCGTGTTACTCTAGGCATCGGTATCTCCTTAATATATAATTCGTAACAGATTACATGCTAAAAAAAACATTCCGCAAAAGAATGAAGTCCCTTTGCGGAAACAACACATCCAAGAGAACGCTGACCTCTCCACCCTGACGGGATTAGAGATACGGCAACAACCTCTTGATGGCCTTGACATTTGTTTCGTCAAGGATATCGGACTGACGGAGATTTCTCTTTCTTTTGGTAGATTTCTTGGTCAGAATGTGGCTGGCGTAGGCCTTATTCCGAACGATCTTCCCGGTGCCGGTGGCCTTAAAACGTTTCGCCGCCCCTCTGTTTGTTTTCATTTTCGGCATTTTCACTTCTCCTTCATATATAATATATCCTAGGCTCAGCAACCTGCCCCAAACACCCTTTGTTCGCAGATCAACCGCAGCAGAACCTCACTTTTCTCGTAATTTATAGCTGAAATACCCTTCTTCGTCATCCGGCTCATGTGGCCTTCGGACCGACAAACATGACCATCTGGCGCCCTTCCATTTTCGGCTGTTGGAGAATAACACCAACATCCTCCAGCGCCTCGCCGATCTTGACCAGCACCTCCCTGCCCAGGCTGTTTGCATAGACGATTTCCCGCCCACGGAAACGAAGGGTCACCTTCACCTTATTATTGCTGCTTAAAAATTTTCGAATATTCTTAATCTTGAAATCAAGATCGTGCTTTTCAGTCTTTGGACGAAGTTTTATTTCCTTAACTTCTATAACGGTCTGCTTTTTCTTGGCCTCGGCCTGCTTTTTACGCTGTTCATAGCGAAATTTACCGTAATCCATGATACGGCAGACCGGCGGTGTGGCTGATGCCGAAACCTCTACTAAATCGAGACCAGAGTCATCAGCCTTAAGCTGCGCCTCTGATGTCGGCATAACGCCAAGCTGCTCCCCATCGGCATCGACGACTCTTACCTCAGGGCATCGGATCTGTTCATTCACCCGGGCCCTGACTTCACGCTGTCCCCGAACATTCTGTCTTCTTCCTTTGATACTCTTACCTCCTCATCCAATCAAGTTATTCGGAACTGTTCAGTCCCCCGTAAACGATGTTCATGAAAAAATCTTAACTATTCAGGTGGAGCAACAAACGCGGTCTAAACTCCATCCCGTAACTGTTCAGCAGTGCTTCAGATGTGCACAAGCAGGCTGCCGAGCTATAGTTGACTATGCGAGAAGGCCTGATCGTGTGCAGATGGAGTGCTGCTGAATGGTTACAAAAAATCTATTGGGGATTTTTCCCCTCTTCAACTTCCCTTAAGACCATGTCGGCAAATTCACGAACCGTCATCGGCTCCAGATTCTTGCCGCTGCGAAGACGAACGGTGACTGTTTTCGACTCCATCTCCTTATCGCCAACGATCAGCATATAGGGTATCTTGGCAAGCTGCGCCTCACGGATCTTATAGTTGAGTTTCTCGTTCCTGACATCTTTTTCAACCCGGACTCCCGCCTTTCTCAGCGTACGATCAAGCTCGTCCACATACGATGCCTGCGCATCCGTAATATTTAAAATTCTCGCCTGAACAGGCGCCAGCCATAATGGGAAGGCGCCGGCGTAATGCTCAATCAGCACTCCAAAGAAACGTTCCAGAGACCCCATCAGCGCCCGGTGAATCATGATCGGCTGATGCTCTTTCCCATCCTCTCCGGTATAACGGATATCAAAACGTTCCGGAAGATTAAAGTCTACCTGAATCGTTGAACACTGCCAGGACCTTCCAAGCACATCCTTGATCTTAATATCGATCTTCGGACCGTAAAAAACACCCTCTCCCGGATCCAGTTCATAGGCGAGTCCCTTCTTTTCCAGCGCGTACTGCAGGGCATCCGTTGACTTTTGCCAATGCTCTTCACGTCCCACATATTTTTCAGGACGGGTGGAGAGATAGATATCGTATTTGTCAAACCCGAAGGTCTTCAAGATATGCAGGTTCAGATCAAGGATATGAAAGATCTCTTCCTCCAGCTGATCAGGCCGGCAAAAGATATGAGCGTCATCCTGGGTAAAGCCTCTGACCCTCATCAGGCCGTGAAGCACCCCGGTCCGCTCGTACCTGTAGACGGTCCCCAGTTCACACCAGCGGATAGGAAACTCGCGGTAACTCCTTTTCCGAACATTGTAGACATTGATATGAAAGGGACAATTCATCGGTTTGAGCTGATATGTCACCTCATCAATATCCATGGAAGCGTACATATTCTCCCCATAGAAATCAAGATGGCCGCTCTTCTTCCAGAGATCTATCTTGGCAATGTGCGGCGTATACAACAGTTCATAACCGTTTTTATAATGTTCGTCCGTCCAGTAATCCTCAATCAGTTTTCTGATCAGGGCGCCCTTGGGCTGCCAGAGGACCAGACCCGGACCGACCTGGTCTTGAATGGTAAAGAGTTCAAGCTCCTTGCCGAGTTTACGGT
>DAOVSZ010000256.1 GCA_030627725.1 Desulfobulbaceae bacterium | reverse complement strand
GTATGCCTCCCTGTATTTTTTCTGTTGCAAAAGGGAAGACCCGTAATCATAGTCCTTCTTCCCGGGCCCTTCTGCTTTTTCTACCACTGGAGTGGAGATTTTTGGAGATTCCTTGCCTTCTCCTTTTATTCTCTTTTTCGTTTTGTCCGGTGAGATTTCTTTAGGTCCGGTAGGCATTTTTGCTTTTTCTCTCGCCTTTAAAGCCGCTTTTTCCGCCGCCTTGGCAGCGGCTCTCGCCCTTTGCGCCGCCTCCTGGGCGCGTTCCTCTCGTAGCTTGTTCAGCCCTTCGTTCGTCTGGTTCAGCTGTGCAATAGTGGTGTTTAACTGGTCGGAATTCGTATTCAGGTCTTTTACAAGCTGGTCGAGTCGCTCTGTAAGCAGGTCTATTCTGCGGCTGAACTCATTGTAGAGCTTATCGTTTTCTTTTTCTATCTTGCGGAAGAGGTGGACATTTTCATCGAGCCGGCCTTTGATTCTTAAGAGTTCAGTGTTCAGGCGATCCGCTGTATTTCCGACTTCCGCCTGTTGCTGTTGGATCTGCTCCACATCATCTTTCTCAGCGCTTTTCCCGGCAATACCCTTCAAGGTATGTATTTCACGCTCCATCTCAACAATATTATTGGTGGCTGTGCGGAGCCTGTACTGAAGACTGGTAAAATCTTTTTTTGTAACACACTGGGTCAAGAAAGGCGTAAGAGAGAGCGCCAGAAGAATATTCAACGTTGTTTTTTTCATTATGAGAACCTCTACGAGCAAGTTTACTGTTTACAGTTCACGGTTTACGGTATCCTCCAGCCCATAAACGTTTAGCAGTGCCGTAGATGCGCGAAAGAGGTCTGTGAACTATACTGGTGCTATGTGAACAGGCCGATGACAGATAAGCGAGCCCCGCGAGACTTCGAAGCAGATGCGGTGCTGCTAAACGTTTATTACATTTTGAGTCTGGGTGACCACTGGGGAAACGACTGGTTTCCTTTCATGCGAAAAAGCGGCCTGAGACCTAAACCATTGGCAAATATCGAACATATCTCCTTCTTATCATTTCTCTTCCGGGACAAAACGATCTGCCTGCCGTCAGGGGCCCAGCAGGGGGACTCATGACTTCCCCAGGTTTTGGTCACCTGAAACGGCTGTCCTCCTTCCGGGTCGATAGTGAAAATCTGATATACACCCCCTTGGGATCCGGCATAGGCAATGCTGTCGCCTTTTGGGGACCAGCTGGGGGTTGTGTTGTAATTTCCCTGGTAGGTGATCCGTTTTACGGTTTTGGTCCTTACGTTCATGACATAAATCTGTGGTGTGCCGCTCCGGTCGGATACAAAGGCAAGTTTCTTGCCGTCAGGAGACCAGGGCGGAGAGACGTTAATACCGGCGTTCGAAGTCAGTTTTCGTAATATTTTACCTTTGATATTCATCAGATAGAGGTCCGGATTTCCCTCATTGCTTATGGTGATGGCCATGGTTTTGCCGTCCGGGTGCCAGGATGGGGCCATGTTCAGTCCCGGGCGCCATGAAATCGCACGTGTCTTTTGTACATTCTTGGTAAGATCGGTAAGGTAGAGGTCCGGATTTCCTCTGTGATAGGAGGTATAGGAAAGGCTTCCGCCGTCTGGAGAAAATCGGGGAGAAACGGCAAGGTGCTGGTGTTTTGTCACCTCTCGTATCTCTTCACCCAGGACATCCGCTATGAAAATCTCTTTATACGAAGATACGTCCGAGACAAAGGAGATCTTTGAAAGGCTCACCCCGCGTTCTCCCGAGAGTTTGAGAATGACTTCGTCACAGAACTTGAGCGCCATCGTCTTTCGTTTTGACCATGCGCCACGATACCGTCGTCCAAGGACCATCCGACCTTCAGCAATATCCACGAGACGCAGTTCGAGCAGGATGTTTTTTGATGTGTGGTCGTACTTTCCCAATACAACGAATTCAGCGCCGAGTTTAGGCCAGTCGCTGTCGTGTCTCCCGTCGTAAGTCAGCGGATCAATAAGTGAGATGAATCCATGGAACTTCAGGCCTTTCCCAAGAATTGCCGCCATCTCCTTGCCATCGCTGACAGGCATATCAGGGCGTTGTTTGTCGATAAAATACGGCACGGCAGCCGGGATTTTACGGATTCCGGCAGAGGTGATGTCGAGATATACCCTTGCTTCCGCCACTATCGGACATAAAAGAAGCAAAACAACGCTCACTCGTGTGATAAATTGTAGTTTGTTATAATAAATACGCATAGTTATGGTAAAATACTAAAAAATCCCTTTTGGTCTGAATCGAAACCCTACTTCCATTTCCAGATCACGGATGCCTTCTGGAAAAGGAGGCAGGGGCGAGGCCTCTGCAATGGTCTTTTCTACAAACCTGTTAAAATAGATGTTTTTCGATTTTGCTTCAAAAAAACTTTTTTTAACGAAACCGTCCCTCCGTAACTTGAGCACAACAATACCCTCAAGCGAATCGTCCCATGACTGCAAAGCCGGCAGATTCCAGAAGGCCTGTATGTGAATCACAATGGAGGCGTAATACTGTTTTTGAACCGCTGAGAGTTCTGCCGAGGTATCTCCTCCTGTGCCGGTTGCCTGGATTGAGGAAGTTGATGCAGCAGAGGTCACAGCTGAAAGCCTCTGTTCCGTAACAAGTGATTCCCGCAGCTTGTCAACCGCGTTACTGACCAGATCGGCGGCATCCTCGCGCGCCTTTTTGACTTCGACCTTCGCCTCAACGCGGTTCAACGCACGGTTTAACAGAGAATCGTCGAACTTTTTTTCTTGTACGATTTTTTTCTTTATGCGTTTCGTCTTCAGCGGTTTTAAAGAAATGACCTTTCTTGGCGCTGCCGGCTGAACAGCCTTTTGCGGAGTTGACGGTTTTTGCACAACAGATTTTTCTGCCGGCGGCTTCGCAGGCGCTGGTGGGGCCGGCGCCGGTTCAGTGACGTTAAACAGGTTGACCGTATAAACCTCGGGCATACGGGAGCGATGAAAAAGAGAGGGCGAGAGAAGAGCAAGCACCAGTGTTGTAATATGGACGGCAACTGCAAGGCCAAGGGGCGCTTTCCAGTGGTTGTCGTCATCCCCCTTTGCATAGAAAAGCGGAGGACCGTTTCCTTTAGGCGGAATCAGAGAGAGAATACTCATAACTCATCTTCTCTTTTCCGGCGGGCGGGTTATCATGCCTAATCTATCAAAACCGACCTCTTTGATATCTGCCATAACGGAAACGACAAGGCCATAGGGCACCTGTTTATCCGCCTTTAAATAGATGGGCCGGTCCCTGTTGATTTTTGCCAGGGCGACCAGCTGCTGCCGTAGCATCGTCTGGTCCGCCCGGATACGGTTGAGATATATCTCCCCTTTCTTGTTGATGGAAATAAGTATGGGTTCTTCTTTCTGCGGGAGAGACTTTGACGTTGTTTCCGGGAGATCAACATCCACACCCTGGGTCATCATCGGCGCGGTGATCATAAAAATGATAAGCAGTACCAGCATGACATCGACAAGAGGAGTGACGTTGATGTCCGCTACGAGACCGCGTCTGTTTTTTCCTTGCGAGAAAGCCATGTTGTCAGCCTAATTTCGTGAGATGAGATCACGCTCAATGACATTTAAAAAATCAGCCGAAAAACTCTGCATATTCCCTTCGATTTCAAAAAGCTGGTTGGTGTAATAATTGTAAAAAACAACCGCAGGGATCGCGACAGCCAGGCCGCCTGCAGTTGCCACCAGAGCTTCGGAAATTCCAGGTGCGACAACCGCAAGAGATGCCGACCCCCGCAATCCGATTTCCTTGAAAGAGGTCATGATTCCCCAGACCGTCCCGAACAGACCGATAAAGGGAGTCGCGCTGCCGGTTGTAGCCAGGAAAGAAAGTGATTTTTCAAGGTACCCTGTTTCAATGCTTTCCGTTTTTCGCAGGGTCCGTTTCAGGTTTTCCATCCCGGCGAGCCGCATCTCAAGTGTCTCTTCACCAGGTCCTGCCTTTTTATTCTGGCTCAGTTTCTGGAGTTCCGCGTAGCCGGACTTGAAGATCGATGCCTCAGGACAAAGGGTCGTGTCAAAAGCGGATTTCTGGGCTTCAGCCAGATTTCTGCATTTCCAGAATTGCTCGAGGAAATCAGCGGATTCCTGACGCACTTTTTTGAAAAGCAGGTGTTTTCTGAAGATTATGTACCAGGAGCTGAGCGAGAAGGCGAGCAGGAGCAGCATGACAAACTTGACCATTGGTCCTGCATTCCAGAACATTTCAAAAATACTTATATGCTGCACAGGGGTGTTCCTTATTTAATGTAGAGATTAATAATGATATGATCTTGCAAAAGTCGGAAAAAGACCTTGTGGGGATTGTCCGGTAATTCTGGTCTTTCCTATTTAAAACCGATTAAGAAAGAGACAATACTATTTCGAAATTGTTTCTTTATTTATATACTTTTTGTGGATCTGTCAACGTGCCATCGTATGTTCATCGAGTTTTGTCTTTCATTGGGAGCTTCAGTGGGGAGCTTCAGATACAATTTGTGATGCGTAAAGAAATATATTACTGTAACTATCCAGCGTGGTGGCTAAAAGTGTGCAAAACCACGGACATGTAACTGTTCAGCAGTGCTTCAGATGTGTACCCATCCGGGCATAAACTCCAGCAGGCTGCC
>DAOVSZ010000062.1 GCA_030627725.1 Desulfobulbaceae bacterium | reverse complement strand
GGATTGCCGATAATATTATAATCAACCACAAAAGGCAGCAGCACAGCGTTGGCCAAACCATGGGGGATATTAAACATACCGCCCAAAGGATAGGCCATGGCATGGACTAGACCGACACCGGCAGTGGCCAGCGCTTTACCGCCAAGCAGGCTGCCAAGCAGCATGAATAACTCGGGTGCGAACATCATCGGCTTCATATCTTACCTTTTCTTAAATTATGAACCTGTTAAGTCCATCTTAAATGAGGCTGCGTGTACCAATTTAGGAACATACTTTACATTTTCGGAAATAATATTTCCGCAACATTTACAGGTGTGGATTGTGCTACATTCATCTGGTCGATCAGATGCGCAACACTGGTATCCATCACACACATAAAAGGCTCAGGCGCAAGACCGATCCAGAAAACAAAGAGCAGAAGCGGCGCCAAACACACGATCTCGCGTGCGCTGAGATCCATCAGATACGACTGATCCGGGTTAGAAGTGCCGCCCCAGACAACCTTCTGCAGCATCCGCAGCATATAGGCTGCAGCTAGCATGGCGCCTGGAATGGCAAAGGCTGTCAGGATCTTGTCATGGTGAAAACCGCCAACCAGGATCAAAAATTCACCGACAAAGCTGTTTGTGCCGGGGAAGGCCAGCGAAGAAAGTGAGAAGAATGCCAGGAAAGTGACAAAGATCGGCATGTATCTTCCCAGGCCTGTTGCCTTTGAAAGTTCCCTGCTGTGCGTCCGCTCATAGATCATCCCGACACAGAGGAAGAGCGCGCCGGTTGTCACGCCATGGTTGATCATCTGGATGATCGCGCCCTTAATACCCATGTCGTTCAGAACAAAGATACCCAAAGTTACGAAACCCATATGCCCGACACTGGAGTAGGCAACCAGCTTTTTCATGTCGGTCTGGGCAAGGGCTGTAAAACCGCCGTACAGGATGCCGGCAATGGAGAGCCAGAGAACATACGGCATGAAATAAATGGTTGCATCAGGGGTGATCGGCAGACAGAACCTTAAGAAACCATAGGTCCCCATCTTCAGAAGCACACTGGCAAGGACCACACTGCCTGCAGTCGGGGCCTCAACATGCGCAGCCGGAAGCCATGTATGGAACGGAAACATCGGGACCTTGATCGCAAAGGCAAGAAAGAAGGCCAGGAAGACCCAGACCTGGAAGGTGAAAGAATAATCCTGTCCCATCATCTGCGGAATGGAAAAGGAGTAATCGTTTACCAGAAAGAGCGAGATGATGGCAACAAGAAGCATGACCGATCCGGCAAGGGTGTAGAGAAAGAACTTGATCGATGCATAGGTCTTTCTCGGTCCGCCCCATACGGCTATCAGCAGGTACATCGGGATGAGCATCGCTTCCCAGAGGACGTAGAAGAGGACGAAATCAAGGGCCATGAAGACACCCAGCATCGATGTCTCCATGATAAGAAGGCAGATCATGAACTCCTTGACCCGTTTCTGGATATACTTCCAGGAGCCGAGAACACAGAGCGGCATCAAAAAGGTAGTCATCAGCACAAGAAGGAGGCTGATACCGTCTATCCCAAGGGTATAGTGGATATTCAAAGAAGGGATCCAGGAATAATGTTCGCCGAACTGGTATTTAGCTGTAGTGATATCAAAGCCGAAATAAAGAGGCAATGAGATGACTGCTGTTAATAGAGTAGTGATCAGGGCCAGATTCTTTGCTGTAGTATCATTCGAAATAAAGAGCAACAGCAACGCGCCGACAAGCGGGAGAAAAATTAATGTGCTCAGTATGTTGAACCCATCATTTATGATAAGAAAATCCATTCCCTGTTTCCTCTTCTGTTATTTGAGATAAACTGTCACGTAAGCAGGTGTCGTCATTGTGCGGCAACACCTTTGACTCGTGAGAACATTTCCAAATTTTTCCGGCACGAATTGCCGGACGTTCCTTATCAGGAGAACATGTACGCAACGATAAGAACACCGGCAATTGTCACGCCATAGAAAATATTGTACTGCATCTGACCGCTCTGGACCTTGCGAACAACCCCGCCGATATTCCTCACCGATCGGGCAGTGCCGTCGACCACACCGTCAATGGCATGCCAGTCAAACCAGGACCAGAACCGGGAGATTATCATCAGCGGCCGCATGCCTGCCAGGTTGTAAATCTCGCTGACGCAATTGTCAACAAACTGGATCGGTTTCTTGACCAGCCAGAGAAAGGCTCGGCCGCCCATGCGATACGGCCAGTCCATATCGATACTGATGGTCGGTTCCGGCGCGAGTTTCTTGATCAGCAGGAAGAACCCCAAGGCGGTAAAGAGCAGGATCTGCAACGATTCGGAAAGATGATAGGCGGTGTACGGTTCATAGTGGACCGGGTACGGCAACATCTTAAAGAGATACGGGGTATAGCAGCCTATGAAGATGCAGAGAAAAGCAGCTGCACCCATGGCCACATTCATGTTCCATGGCGGATCAGCGGCCTTTTCCCAGGTCTCCTCGCTGCAGTTGTTCTTGCCGAACCATATGAAATACGGGACCTTCAGGCCGGTATGCAGAAATGTTCCAGCGGAAGCCAAGGTCAGGAGAAAGGCGGGCCAGAGCATATGTTCGTGAAATCCGGCCGCAACAATCATCGACTTGCTGACAAAGCCTGAAAAGAGCGGAAAGGCGGAGATCGAAAGACCTCCGATAAGCGTAAAGACAAACGCCAACGGCATCTTCTTGTACAACCCTCCCAGTTCGGAGAACTTACTCTTTCCCGTCATGTACAGGACAGATCCGCAGCCCATGAAAAGAAGGCCCTTATAGAGGATGTGAGCAAAGGCATGGGCGCATGTGCCGTTGATCGCCATTTCGGTCCCGATGCCGACGCCGGCAACCATGTACCCGACCTGACTGATGATGTGATAGGCCAGAAGGCGTCTGGTGTCGTTTTCAAGGACCGCATAAACGACACCATAAAGGGCCATGCAGACGCCAAGCGGGATGAGGATATCCATGCCGGCAAAACCGCGGCACAGGGTATACACCGCTGTCTTGGTCGTAAAGGCGCACATAAAAACCGCGCCGCCGACAGTTGCCTCGCCATAAGCATCCGGCAGCCAGGCATGAAACGGCGGAACGGCAGCGTTTAATATAAACCCGATCATAATCAGATAGGTATAGAGCTGCGGCGAGTCAACACCGATCGGACCGAAAGAGAGATCTCCGCCTGTTACCTTGTAGCGCAGCACGAATCCGGCAAGGAGAAAAAGGCCGCCTGCCGTATGCACAAGGATATACCTGTATCCTGTTGCACGGGAATTTGGACCACGCCGGAACCAGACGAGAAAAACAGAGGCAAATGCCATCAATTCCCAAAACAGGAACAGAGTAATATAATCGCCGCAGTAAATAACCCCAAGGGCGCCTGCAACATAGAGCCAAGCAGCTATATGTTGAGCATCCTCATCCTCGTGCATCCCGTAAATGGTGCCTATGATGCACATCAGGGTCATAATGTATCCGAATACCTGGCTCAACCGGTCAACGCGTCCGAAAATCAAATGCCAGTCCAGGAACTGAATAATGCCATAGGTTCCTGCTTCCAGCTGCATGACATTGATAAATGACAGCAACGGTACAATAACCAGATACGGTTTTCTTGCAGGACCTCTAAAAAGCGGCAGCAAGAGGGCCCCGATTATCATGATCAGGGCTGGATGCATAAAATCAGTCATCATAATAATCCTCTCGGGTCATGATTCCGGAATGGCCAAACCATTTTGAAATAATAATGATCGCAACACAGGCAATAAATCCAAAGAGAGACCAGAAGCCTGGAAGGTGCTCCATTTTTGTGTGAGCAACTGATTTATCAATACATGCTAGATCGATAAAGACAAGAAGTGCCAGCACGCCATAGCAGAACAGTATTGTCCCCTTGAGCCTGTCCCTGAAAAAATCTATGAATTTTACAATAATCATCCGGTCACCGTTTCGATTTTAATCACGTAAGGTATTAGAGCATAAATCCCTTTGTCACTTCCTTGACGAACTGCATAAAGAAATTTGGATATATTCCTATAATGACGGAAATAATTGCAGTGATAAATAACGGCACCACCATTGACATCGGGGCCTCCTGGACCTTGTCATAGACAACTCCTTCAGGAGGTTTGCCGAAAAATGCCTTGATAGCTACCGGTGCAAAATAAGCGACGTTCAAAAGTGTACTGCCGAGCAGGACCAGCAAAATCCCGATCTGATGGGCCTCCATGGAACCCATGAGGAGATACCATTTGGTCACAAATCCGGCAACGGGCGGAGCGCCGATCATGCTGAGCGAGGCTATGGCAAAGGCGGCAAATGTAAAGGGCATGGCGCGTCCCATGCCACCCATGTCCGAGATGTCCTTCTTATGTGATGCAACATAAATCGCACCGGCGCAGAAGAAGAGCGTGATCTTTGAGAAGGCGTGGTTTGCAATATGGATGATGCCTCCCTGGACACCACTCGGAGTGAGAAGCGCAACTCCAAGGATGATGTAGGAAAGCTGACTCACGGTAGAATAAGCGAGGCGTGCCTTGAGGTTATCTTTACTGAGCGCGATCACCGAGGCCATAATAATGGTAAAGGAAACAAAATAGGCGGTCGGGATGCCGAGGTTGAACCGGGCCATGGCATCTACCCCGAAGACATAGAGCATGACGCGGGTGGTGGCAAAAACGCCGATCTTGACAACGGCAACCGCATGGAGGAGAGCGCTGACCGGTGTCGGTGCAACCATGGCGCCTGGGAGCCAGTGATGAAACGGCATCACACCGTTTTTGGCAAACCCGAACAGGCAGCAGATAAAGATGATGGTAATCAGGACAGGGCTCACATCCGCCGGGAAGATGCCGGTCATGATATTGTCTGGAAATTCAAGGGTGCCGCAAGTCAGATAGGTCAGGACCAGGGCGGGCAGAAGCAGGAGCTTGGCTGTTCCGGTCAAATAAACGATATATTTCCTGGCGCCTGAATACCCTTCCTCGTCCTGGTGATGGGCAACCAGAGGATAGGTGCAGATACTGACGATCTCGTAGAAGAGATACAGGGTGAAAAAGTTGCCTGCCATGGCGCCGCCCACAGCCCCGAAAAGCGCCAAGGCGAAACAGGCATTGAATCGTGTCTGGGCATGCTCTTTAAGGCCGCGCATATACCCCATTGAATAGAAGGCGGCAAGAATCCAGAGAAAGGAGGCAATCAGGGCGAATACCATACCAAAGGCGTCAACAGTGAACTTTACGCTGACTCCGGGCAGGATCTGAAACAGGGTATAGGTGATGCGGTCTCCATTAAGTATGGTCGGAGCCATTGAAAGAATAATGAGGAACTTGACAATCGCTGCCATCACGGACCAGGATTCCCTGAGATTCGGTCTCTTCCGTGAGAACATCACCAGTATGACGGCTGTAAGCGACGCGAGTATGGCCAGAAGGGGTTTTATAGATACTATAGGTTCCATATCAGTCTACTCTCATCTATCCTTTAAGTTCTGCCAGGTCTTCGGCATCAATTGACTTGTAGTTCCTGTATACGGCAATGACTATACTTAAGGCAATCGCTGCTTCAGCTGCGGCAATACCCATAATAAACAGCGTAAAAATCTGCCCGACTGTCGGATCAGGCGCCACAAACCGATTAAAGGCCATGAAGTTGACCGAGGCGCCCGCTAAGATCAACTCGGCGGCAATCAGCATGCCGACGAGCGACCTGCGCTGCAGGAGCCCGTAAAAACCGATGGCAAAGAGAAAGGCCCCGATGACCAGGTACATTTCAAGAAAATTATAAAGATTCAAGAGGTTCATGTTTTACTCCTTCCGGCCCGCGCCAGCACAATTGATCCGATAATTGCAACCAGAAGAACCAGTGAGATCAATTCAAAGACCATGCTGTAGGTGGTGAGCAGTGAGATGCCGACATCCTCAAGCGAACCATTGTTTATCCGGGTGGGTATGGCCGGCCACTGGGCTTTACCGGCAAGCATGGTAAGACCCCAGAAAAGAAGCACGGCAGCGCCGGCGCTCATGGGCCAGAGCATGGCGTTTTTTCTCCCGCCCTGGTCCTCCTGCCTCGGCTCGGCAAGCATGATTGCAAAGGATATGGTGATGCAGACCGCACCGACATAAATAAGTATTTCCATCAGGGCCACAAACGGGCTGTTCAGAAAATAATAGATGCCGGCAACGCCGATAAAACAGAGGGCAAGCCCGGTCACACTGCGGATCAGCCTTGCAGAGGTGACCGCAAAGACCGCGCCGGCTACGACCGTCGCCATCATGCACAGAAAAACCACACCGGCCAGGCCCTCTGCTGTAAACAGGGCATTAAACCAATATATTACATCTGCGAGTGTCAGGGGGATCATCAGCTTTTCTCCTCCAGTCTTTTTAGGAGATCAAAGATATAGTCTTCCTTTCGCGGACTTGCGAGATTGTAATCCTTTGAAAAATCAAGCGCGCCAGGTTTGCAACTTTCGACGCACAGTCCGCACAGGCTGCACTTGGTAAAATCAAGACGGTAGGTCGTCAGAACCTTCTTCTTAGACCCTTCCGGCTTTTTCCCGGCAACTGTGATGCATCCGGACGGACAGGATTTCTGACACATACCGCAGACGATACACTTGCTGGCGCCGGTCTCCTCATCTCTGACCAGCTCTATGTGCCCCCGATACCTAGGAGTCATCTTCACATGCTCCATAGGGTACTGCATCGTCACTACGGGCTGTGTGAAATACTTGATGGTTATCCCGAGTCCTACTGCCAGGCTGTAGGTCCCGCTGATCAGTTCTTTAAAGTAGCCGCTCATGTTAAAACACCTTAAAAGAGATTATCCAGTTTCATCTGAGCGCTTGTAAGAATCAGGTTCACAAACGCTATCGGGATCAGAATCTTCCAGGAAAGGTTCAACAGGCCATAAAACTGGGTCCGTGGATAGGTCCAGCGAATCCAGACAACGGACCATATAAGCGCATACAGCTTAATGAGAAACCACCACCAGCCGGAGGCCACACCAAAGGGACACTGCCAGCCGCCCAGAAAAAGGATGACTGCCAGGGCGCAGCCGATGACGATATTTGCATACTCACCCATGAAGAAGACACCAAAACCCATGCCCGAATACTCTGTAAATGCGCCGGCAATCAATTCACTTTCCGCCTCGGCCATATCAAACGGGGCCCGGTTGGTCTCGGCAAGCATACAGACGAAAAATACAAGAAAAGAAACGGGCATCAACAGAGAGAGATCAAGCCGGAAGATATTCCAGTGCCAAAAGAAGCCGGCCTGCTGCCTGACGATTTCATTCAGGTTGAGGGTGTGGGAGACCATGACGATTGAAAGCACGATCACCAGCATCGGCACTTCATATGCAATATTCTGAGAGACTGCTCGGACAGCAGAGATAACGGCATATTTGTTCCGTGATCCCCAACCGCCGATCAGGATGCCGAGCACATTGACCGAGGCAAAGGCAAAGATCATCAGAAGCCCAAGGTTGATATCGCGACCAACCAGGGTCTCGCTGAAAGGGATGGTGACAAAACTCATGATCGCCGGCACCAGGACCAGGATCGGGGCTACTTTGAAGAGAACCGGGTCGACTCCTTTGGGTACCAGGAGCTGCTTGCTCATCAGCTTGGCCCCGTCCGCCAGTGGCTGCAGCAGACCAAAAGGACCGACCTCTTTGGGCCCGATACGCCTCTGAATGTGCCCGGCGCCCTTTCGTTCAACCCAGACGAGATAGGCGGCATTTAAGGCGGCAAAAGCAATAACTGCGACAAGAGATACCAACAGCCATACAGGTTCTGATTGTAAATTCATCAACGCGTTCCTTTGTTCTTACCGGCTTTTTCAATCATTTCGAGACCTCAGTCGCCTGAAGGGCCTCGTGGAACTCATCAAACCAATGAATCCGTCCTTCCCCTTACCTGTCAATCTCAGGGATAACCAGATCAAGACTCCCCATAAGCGCCAGGGCATCTGCCAGGAGCATTCCCTTAGATGCCTCTTCATACAGGCTTAAGTTTGAAAAGGTAGGTGAGCGCAGTTTCAAACGGTACGGCTTATTTGTGCCGTCACTCACAAGACGGATGCTGAAGGTCCCGCGAGCCGCCTCAACCGCAGCGTAATAATCCCCTTTCGGAGGTTTGATGAGCTTCGGCACCTTTTCCGGCTTGATCGGACCGTCCGGCAGCTTGTCAAGGGCCTGTTCTATAATCCGCATGCTCTGATCAATCTCGTCCATCCGCACCATATAGCGGGCCATGCAATCACATTCCGAATAGACCGGGACATCAAAATCCAACTCAGGATAAACGGAATAGGGCTCGTTCTTGCGGACATCAAAGTTTATGCCGGAACCGCGAAGCACCGGACCGGTGGCGCCATACTTCCGGCACATCTCAGCTGAAATCGGGCCGATGTCAATAAGCCGCTTCATCAGGATAATATTCTTGGTAACCAGATTATGGTACATGGGCATCCTGGAACGGAGACGTTTGATAAAGGCACGGGAGCCATCAACAAAATTTTCATCAATGTCGTTGTAAAGTCCGCCGAAACGATAATAACAGTATGTAAGCCGCGAGCCGGTCACAGTCTCCAGCAGATCAAGAAGCTGCTCCCGGTCGTCAAATGCATAGAGAAGAGGAGTGAATCCTCCAAGATCGAGGACAAAGGCGCCGAACCAGAGCAGATGGCTGGAGATACGATTCAGCTCACAGGTGATGACCCGGATATACTCGGCCCGTTCCGGCACCTCGATGCCGGCGGCGCGTTCAACCGCAATGGAATATCCGAAATTATAGGCAAGCGCATGAAGATAATCCATGCGGCCGGTATTCGGCATGAACTGGGCCCAGGTCCCGACCTCTGCATTCTTTTCGTGCATCCTGTGAATATAACCCAGAATCGGCTCGGCGCGGTCGATATACTCGCCGTCCATCGTGAGTTTCACACGCAGTACGCCGTGGGTTGCGGGATGCTGCGGCCCCAGATTGACAACAAACGTTTCCTGAGTCTGACTTTCAGCAAAGACACTCATGCGGTAAAATCCTTCAGTAATGGATGATAGTCAGCGTCTTCCGGAAGCAGTAATGGCGAGAGATCCGGATGGCCGACAAAGGTTATACCGAAAAAATCGTGGGTTTCCCGTTCGTGCCAGTCGGCGCCGGGAAATACTCTGGAAATTGTGGGAAGTTCCGGAGTTGCGCGGGGAATTCTTGCGCGAATAACGACCCGGCTGAAATCGGCAGTGTCGCAGTAGTCGTAGACGACCTCCATCTGCTCCTCTTTGATCCAGTCGACGCCGGTAACGGCTTCAATGGTATATTTTTCGCCGTCCAGAATCTCCGCGGCCTGGACAACCTGATCAGGCGCCACGGTAACATCAAGATGAAATCCCTTCTTGGCGTGATTCGTGTCAACCAGTGGCGGCGGCGGCGCAGCAGCCTCTTCCGCCTGTTCTCCTTCCGGCGCGGCGGCCTCTGGCGTCTCCTCGGTTACACTCTCAATTGCCTCTTCTGGCGGCAACTCTTCCTGGCTTGCTGCAACGAGCGCGGCCAGGGCCTCTCGAACCTTTGCAAGTGACATAATCAGCCGGCCTCCACTCTGGGCCATCTTCTTTTGCCCGTAATCTTTTCCTCAAGCTCCAGAATACCTTCAATCAACGCCTCAGGCCTGGGAGGACAGCCGGGGATAAAGATATCCACCGGAAACAGATTTTCCGCGCCTTCGACAACATTGTACTGGCCCTTGAAGGCAAACGGTCCGCCGGATATCGCGCAGTTGCCCATGGCAATGACCCACTTGGGCTCCGGCATCTGGTCGTAAAGCGTTTCAACCGCCGGCGCCATCTTCTTATTGATCGTGCCGGCGACAATCATCACATCGCATTGTCTGGGCGACGGTCTGAAAACCTCTGCCCCGAAACGGGCCAGATCAAACCGTGCCGCCCCGGCAGCCATCATCTCAATGGCGCAGCAGGCAAGCCCGAAGGTCATGGGCCAGAGCGAATTGGCCCTGCCCAGAGCAAGCAGTTTATCTAGAGCAGCAAATTGGACTATTGGGGATTGTACGTTTTGCGTTCCCACTTAAAGACTCCCTTTACCCAAGCATAGATTATAACGAGCGACAGGATACTGACAAAGATCAGGACCTCGACAAAATCACGGATCTCAAAGACGGTATCGTAAACAACTGCAACCGGAAACAGAAACAGTACATCGACGGCAAACGCGACGAATATCAGCGCATAGAGATAATACGCTATACCGAAGCGTATCCAGGCATCACCGATGGGCTCCATGCCGCATTCAATGAGCTGTTCTGTTTTTCCTTGGGTATTTCGGGTGGATCGCGCAGCCAGCAGGTGGGCAAGAATAAATGGCCCGATGGCAAAACCTATACCACCGAGACAGTAGGCTACAACGTACAGAAGGTCAACAAGATATGCATTTGGCAGTTGTTCCACGATCAAGCTCCTTTCTGAATTGTAAGAGCAGTCTAAACAACATCAGTGTGGCGTACTTAACCCAAGCAACTTCCCTTGTCAACGAAAATACTGAATGGCCATTCATTTTTTTTTCGTAAAAATCCAGATGGACATTCCTGCTTTTCTCCCATAAATCAATGTGTTGAAAGCTCATTGGGAAGGAGAGGCCTCATGTACCACAAAAAAAATAACTCGTTGAATTTGCAGGGAAAATTCAAAAAAATGAAAAAATGGACATATGCTCAATATCAAAGATGACAAGAACATAAAATTGTCGGTCTCGTAAAAAGCTGTTAGCTGTTAGCTTGTGGTATTTCTTATTGATATCTTAAGCTAATCGCTAACGGCTAATTGCTTAGGCCCTTAATCTTTCAAG